>JBCDJX010000042.1:0-28357 GCA_038747355.1 Pseudomonadota bacterium
AACCTTGCGCGCGTGGCGCTGCAAGCCGGCCTGTCGCTCGGCGTCGGTGCTTGCCTCGACCGCCTCCAGGTAGGCGTCCAGGGGCGTTTTGACGTCCACGACCAGTTCCCGGTCATCCGGCATACGCACGATCATGTCAGGGCGAATGACCTGCGACTCGGTTTCGGTGTGTACCTGTTCCTGGAAGTCGCAGTGTTCGACCATGCCGGCCAACTCCACCAGGCGGCGCAGCGTGATTTCGCCCCAGCGACCGCGTACTTCGGGCCGCCGCAGCGCTTTGACGAGGTTTTGCGTTTCCTGCGTAAGGCTCTGCTGGCTGAGCTTCATGGCATCGAGCTGTTCGCGGATGCCGCCGTAGGCTTCACGCCGCGCGTTTTCGAGCGCATTAATCTGCTTTTGCGAGGCCTTCAGGGCTTCCTCGATCGGCTTGACCAGGCCTTCGACGGCCTTTTCACGTTCGCCCAGCTCGCGCTTCGCGCGTTCGTTTTGCGCGGACAGGTTCTGCTCTGCGAGCTTCAGGAATGCGTCGCTGTTGGATTTCAGCGATTGGCTCGAAAGTTCGGAAAAAGAGCGAGCCAGGCGCGCATTGGCGGCTTCAAAGGCCGCTTCGCGTTCTTGCCGTAGCAACTCGTCATTCTTCACGGTCTGTTCGAGTTGTTCGATGTCGTCCTGCAAGCGCTGTTGATGGCGGCGTGCGACGAGCCAGCCGATGCCAACGCCGAGGACGAGCCCGACGGCAGCAGCGGGCAGTGCCACTTCGATGAGCACCGGATTGGCGGTAACAGACAGCATGCCGTTACAGCTTAAACACTTTCGTAATGATTTGGGACAGTTCGGCGGTGTCTGCGACGAGTTCGTCGGCGTTCCAGCGTTGCGGGTCGTCGTCGGCGGTGATGTAGCCATAGCCGACCCCGACGGTCAGCATCCCGGCGCGCCGACCGGCTTCGATATCCCGGTCGGCATCGCCGACATAAATCGTTTGTTCGGGCCGAATGCCCGCGATCTCGCAGGCGTGCAGCAGCGGCGCCGGATCCGGCTTGCGCACGGGCAGGGTGTCGCCGGACACGGTTGCTGCACTGCGATCAGCGAGGTCGAGCGCCTGCATCAGCGGGTCCGTCAGGAAGGCGGGCTTGTTGGTGACAACGCCCCACGGGCGGCTTGCGCCGTCGAGTGTATCCAGCAGCGTATCTACGCCGCTGAAAACCCGGGAGTCGACGGCGAGCCTGCGCGCGTAACGCGCGAGATAGTCCTGCTGCAGCTCGCGTTCACGGGCCTGCTCAAGCTCGCCGAACCCCAGTCGAACCAGTCCCAGCGAACCGTTGGATACGTAGGAGCGACCGGTGTCGTAGTCCACCGGAAGCACGCCGTGCTCGCGCTGCAGGTCCTGCAGGACAGCCACCATATCCGGCGCGGTGTCGATCAGCGTGCCGTCGAGATCAAACAAGACGGCGTTGTAATTGTTTTGCATCAAGCCGGGGCCGAATCAACCGGCCGCTGATAATGCATCATGTAATTCACCGACATGTTTGGCGCCAGCCAGTACTTGTCGGTGATCGGGTTGTAGTGCATGCCCGTCGTGGTCACCACATCGAGACCGGCGTCGCGCGCCCAGCTGTCGAGCTCCGACGGCTTGATGAGTTTGCGATACTCGTGGGTCCCGGCTGGCAGCAGTTTCAGCACGTACTCGGCACCGACGATCGCGAACAGGAATGACTTCGGGTTGCGATTGATGGTGGAAAAGAACACGTGACCTCCCGGTTTGACGAGATCCCGGCAGGCTTTGATCACGGCGGAGGGGGCCGGTACGTGTTCCAGCATCTCAAGGCAGGTGACCACGTCGAAAGTGGCCGGCTCCTCCTGCGCCATTTCCTCGGCGGTGGACTCGATGTACTCCACGTTGGCCCCGGACTCCGCCTGGTGCAGCCGTGCCACCGACAGCGCGGCTCCAGCCTTGTCGATGCCGGTCACGGTCGCGCCGGCAACGGCCATGGACTCGGCCAGGATGCCACCCCCGCAGCCGACATCGATGACCTGCTTGCCATCAAGGTTCACTTTTTCCCGGATCCAGTCCAGCCTCAATGGATTAATCTGGTGCAGTGGCTTGAATTCACCTTGCTTGTCCCACCAGCGCGAGGCCAGCGCATTAAATTTGGCAAGTTCTGCCGGATCGGTGTTGGTCGCAGTAGTCATGTCATCATCCTTGCGCAATTCGGCGCTGCCATTCGTCGCAGCGCTGCAACAGGTCGTCTTCGTTGACGCCAATCAATTTGTGGTTTTCCAACAGGTGACGTCCGGCCACCCAGGTGTCGGTCACCTGGTCGGCGCGAGCGGTGTACACGATCTGGGAGACCGGATCATAGACCGGCTGGCTGTTGCGCCGGTTCAGATCGATGCACGCCAGGTCGGCCCATTTGCCGGTCTCGATTGAGCCGATGCTGGCCTGCAGGCCCAGACAGCGTGCGCCATCGATGGTCGCCATTTCCAGGGCTTTGCGTGCATTGACTGCGCTGGCGTCGCCGGTCAGGCCCTTGGCGATCAGCGCCGCACTGCGCATTTCCGAGAGCATGTCGAGCACGTTGTTGCTGGCGGCACCGTCGGTGCCGACAGAAACCGTAATGCCGGCGTTCAGAAATTTAACGATCGGCGCAAAGCCGCTGGCGAGCTTCATGTTCGATCGCGGGCAGTGTGCGACTGAAACGCCGGCGTCCACCATCATGGCGATATCGTCGTCGTTCATGTGGACCGCGTGCACGGCCAGCAGCGATCCATTGACGAGGCCGAGGCGCTTCAGGCGGGCGAGCGGTCGCTCACCGTACTCGTCGATCGAGTTGGACACCTCGGTCGCGGTTTCGTGCAAGTGCATTTGCACGCGCAGGTCGAGCTGGTCGGCGAGCACCCGCAGTTCGGAGAGAGACTCGTCTTTCAGCGCATAGGTCGAGTGCGGCGCGAACGCGGTGGCTACCAGCGGGTGATCGACGTATGGGTCGTGCACGAGATCGGCGGCCTTTTGCATGTGCTCGGCGGCATCTCTGGCCCACGTGGTCGTGAAATCGACCACTGGCGTGGCGATGTAGGCACGCATGTGCATGGATGCCGCCGTCTGCGCGGCGATCTCCGGGAAGAAATACTGGTCGCTGAAGCAGGTGGTGCCACCGGCAATCATCTCGGCAATAGCCAGTTCAGTGCCGTCTCGCACCATCTCGGCGCTCACCCAGCGCTTTTCGGTCGGCCAGATGCCCTCGTAGAGCCACCGCTCAAGCGGGAGGTCGTCGGCCATGCCCCGAAACAGAGTCATGGCCGCGTGCGTGTGCGCGTTGACAAAGCCCGGAATCAGCGCGTGATCCGGCCGATCAATAGTCGCGCTCGGCTGGTAAATTTTGACCGCGTCTGCGACCGGCAGCACCGCCTGGATCCGGCCTTCATCGACAACGACGGCCGTGTTCTCCAGAACGCGGAAGTCGGCATCGGCGGTGATCACCCAGCGTGGCCGGATCAGTAAATCGCAGTGCTGCATAAGGTCCTGAAAATATTGAAAGTTATCGCGTCGCCGGCGCAACGGGGAGGGCGAAGTATACCTGTCGTACGGAGCAGTTCCAGCGAAGCGTGTAAACGTGTGTTTCGGTGCCGATTTTCGTCCATTGTGGTATCATTCCCGGAACATAAAAAGCACTCGCTAGATGCCTTCGCGAGCGACCCGAAAACACCTGTCCTTGACCTGACCTGAAAGAGAAAAAAGTGCGATTCCTCACCCGACTGTGAGGCCGCGCGACGTGGATTTGTATGTCTGATGTAGCCCAGGAATTATTGTCCGTCAGTCTCGAAGACGAGATGCAGCAGTCGTATCTGGATTACGCGATGAGCGTAATCGTCGGCCGCGCCCTGCCGGATGTTCGTGACGGTCTGAAACCGGTGCATCGCCGGGTCCTGCATGCCATGCGAGAGCTCGGCAACGACTACAACAAGCCGTATAAAAAGTCCGCCCGCGTCGTCGGTGACGTGATCGGTAAATACCACCCGCACGGCGACTCCGCGGTCTACGACACCATCGTTCGAATGGCGCAGCCATTCTCGATGCGCTATCTGCTGGTCGATGGCCAGGGCAACTTCGGCTCGGTTGACGGTGATGCGCCGGCGGCGATGCGATACACCGAAGTTCGCATGTCGAAAATCGCCCATGAGTTGCTGGCGGACATCGACAAGGAGACTGTCGACTTCGTCGAAAACTACGACGGTTCCGAGAGCGAGCCCAGTGTTATGCCGACGCGGGTACCCAACCTGCTGGTTAACGGCTCCTCGGGCATCGCCGTGGGCATGGCGACGAACATACCGCCACACAACCTCACCGAAGTGATCAACGCGTCGCTGGCGCTGATTGAAGACCCCACGATCGACGTGCCGGCATTGATGGAGCACATGCCGGGCCCGGATTTCCCGACGGCGGGTATCATCAACGGTGCCGGCGGCATTTACGCGGCGTACAAGACTGGCCGCGGGCGCGTCTATATCCGCGCCCGGGCGACGATCGAGGAGATCAACAAGAACGGCAAAGAGGCGATCATCGTCACCGAACTGCCGTACCAGGTGAACAAGGCGCGCCTGATCGAGAAAATCGCCGACCTCGTGCGTGAGAAGCGCATTGAAGGTATTAGCGAGCTGCGCGACGAGTCCGACAAGGACGGCATGCGCATCGTCATCGAGATCAAGCGCGGTGAAGTCGCTGATGTCATCCTGAACAACCTCTACAAGCAAACGCCGATGCAGAGCGTTTTCGGCATCAACATGGTTGCGCTTCACGAGGGTCAGCCGAAGTTGATGAACCTGAAGCAGGTGCTCGAGGCGTTCCTCGCTCACCGCCGTGAGGTCGTTACCCGGCGGACCGTCTACGACCTGCGCAAGGCTAGGGACCGGGCCCATGTTCTCGAAGGCCAGACGGTGGCGCTGGCTAACATCGACGAGGTCATTGAGTTGATCAAGTCGTCGCCGTCACCGGCCGACGCCAAGGCCGGACTGATCAGCCGCAGCTGGACGCCCGGGCAGGTGACCGGGATGCTCGAGCGTGCCGGCGATACCGACACGCGACCCGACGGCATGGCCGATGGTTTCGGCCTGGTGGACGAGGGCTATCGCCTGTCCGAGGTTCAGGCGCAGGCGATTCTCGATCTTCGACTGCACCGCTTGACGGGCCTCGAACAGGATAAAATAGTCAAAGAATACAAAGAGATATTGGAGAAAATTAAAGAACTTTCCGATATTCTCGCAGACCCGGATAAATTGCTTGAAGTGATCCGTGGTGAACTGGTTGATATCCGTGACGCGTACGGCGACGAGCGCCGCACCGAAATCGTGCAGACGCAGACGGACCTCGACGTTGAAGACCTGATCCCGCAGGAAGACGTCGTCGTGACGCTGTCACACGGCGGTTACGCCAAGTCGCAGCCGGTCGATGTGTACCAGGCGCAGAAGCGTGGTGGCCGCGGTCGGTCAGCCACCAAGGTCAAAGACGAGGATTTCGTCGACAAGCTGGTCATCGCCAACAGTCACGACACGATTCTGTGCTTCTCAAGTCGCGGCAAGCTCTATTGGCTGAAGGTCTACCAGGTACCGCAGGCCAGCCGCGGTTCGCGCGGCAAGCCGATTGTGAATCTTTTGCCCCTGGAAGAGGGCGAGCGCATCAACGCGTTCCTGCCGATCAAGGAATACACGGAAGGCAGTTTCGTGTTCATGGCGACCTCCGGCGGCACCGTGAAAAAGACGCCGTTGACGCAGTTCTCGAGGCCCCGGGCAAACGGCATCATCGCTGTTGACCTGCGTGGCGAGGACAAACTCGTCGACGTGGCGATCACCGACGGCGACGCCGAAGTCCTGTTGGTCGCCAGTTCCGGCAAGAGCATCCGCTTCCATGAATCGGACGTGCGACCGATGGGACGTGGCGCCGCGGGCGTTCGTGGCATCAAGCTCGCGGACGATCACGAGGTCATCGGGCTGTCGGTGGTGGCAGACGGATTGATGCTGATCGCTACCGAAAACGGCTACGGCAAACGCACAGCGATGGCGGATTTCCCGGTCCAGGGGCGCGGTGGCCAGGGAGTCATCGCCATCCAGACGACGGAGCGGAATGGCCGCACCGTGGGCAGCCTGCTGGTGCAGGACGAGGACGAGATCATGTTGATCAGTTCCAACGGCACCCTCGTGCGCACCTCGGTGGACGACATTTCCATCACCGGCCGCAACACGCAGGGGGTCACGCTGATCCGCCTCGAATCGGGCCAACGCCTGGTCGGGCTCGCTCGTATTGAGGCGATGGACGAGGACGACGAGTAACCGTTTCACTCGCTACTAATGAAGTAGATTCATAACCTTAGGCCGGATTTTCGGGGTGCAAGATGATCCCCAAACCGTAACAATAGCCGGCCTACACTCTCAGCCCGAATCTAGCCCCACTCGAGGATAAACATGTCGCGCGTCTTCAATTTCAGCGCCGGCCCGGCCGCGTTACCCCTGGAAGTGCTCGAAACCATCAAGCAGGATCTGCCGGACTGGCAGGGCACCGGCATGTCGGTGATGGAGATCAGTCACCGCAGCAAGGCATTCATTGCACTGGCGGAACGAGCCGAGACCAACCTGCGTCAGCTGCTCGGCATTCCCGACGACTACAGCGTGCTGTTTACGCAGGGCGGGGCAACGATGCAGTTCTCGATGGCACCGATGAACCTGGCCGGCCCGAATGACACGGTCGACATTGTGCAGACCGGAAGCTGGGGCAAGAAGGCGGCCGGAGAGGCCGCGAAGTTCTGCAACGTCAATCTTGCGGCTGACGCCTCCGACAAGAATTTCACCTACATTCCGGACGAGTCGGCGTGGCAGCGCACCGACAATGCGGCCTATTTGCACTACACGCCCAACGAGACCATTGCCGGCGTCGAGTTTCATTTTGTGCCGGGTGGCGACGTGCCGCTGGTTGCCGATATGTCGAGCACGATCTTGTCGCGGCCGATCGACGTGTCGAAGTTTGGTGTGATTTACGCGGGTGCGCAGAAGAACATCGGCCCGGCGGGTATCACCGTCGTGATTGTTCGCAATGACTTGCTTGAGCGGGCGCCGAAGGAAATCCCGCACCTGATGACATGGCGCTCCTACGCGGAGTCGGATTCGATGACCAACACGCCGCCGACCTTTGCCTGGTACGTGGCGGACCTCGTGTTTTCGCACGTACTGGCGCTCGGTGGCCTGGATGCCATGGCCGACATCAACCAGCGCAAGGCGTCGAAACTGTATTCCGCGATTGATGCATCGGCGTTCTACTCGAACCCGGTCGCGGTCGATGCACGATCGTGGATGAACGTCCCGTTCGTGCTTGCCGACAGCGAGCTCGATGCCACGTTCCTTGAGGAGTCGGCGGAGGCTGGCCTGACCAACCTGAAGGGCCACCGCTCGGTTGGTGGTATGCGCGCGTCGATCTACAACGCGGTACCGGAAGCGGCGATCGACGCCCTGGTCGAGTTCATGACCGACTTCGAGAAGCGCCACGGTTAACGCGAATTGATTCCCGGGGACGCGCCAGCGTCGCGCCCCGACTGCAGAGAAAACGATATGTTCAAGATTCAGACCCTCAATAACATCGCCGTTGCCGGCCTCAGACGACTGCCGCGCGAGAACTACGAGGTTGCCTCCGAGATCGGTCACCCGGATGCGATCATTCTGCGTTCGTACAAAATGCACGATATGGACATCCCGGACACGGTGGCCGCCATCGGACGCGCCGGTGCTGGCACCAACAATATCCCGGTGGAGGCGATGGCCGAACGCGGTGTGCCGGTGTTCAACGCACCGGGTGCCAATGCGAATGCCGTAAAAGAGCTGGCTTTGGCGGGGCTTTTTCTTGCAGCACGCAACCTCTGTGATGCTCGCGAGTTCGTCAAGACGATGACCGCCGAGGGTGACGTGCTGAACAAAGAGGTCGAAGCGGCGAAAAAGCAGTTCGTCGGCTTTGAACTGCCCGGTCGCACGATCGGTGTCGTCGGGCTTGGTGCCATTGGCGTGCAGGTCGCCAATGCGGCACTGGAACTGGGTATGAACGTCGTTGGCTTTGATCCCGGCATCACGGTCCGTGCCGCCTGGCAGCTGTCCTCCGGTGTTGAACAGGCGGAAACGCTCGACGAGCTGTTTCAAAAGGCTGACGCCATCAGTGTGCATGTGCCACTGATCGACGCGACGCGAGGCCTCGTGAACAAGGACCGACTCGCCCTGATGAACGACAACGCCATCCTGGTGAATTTCGCGCGTGGCGGTGTCGTCGACGATGCTGCCGCCATCGATGCGCTCGACAGCGGCAAACTGCACGCCTACGTCACGGACTTTCCAACGCGTGAATTAATTGACCATGCGAAAGCCATCTGCCTGCCGCATCTCGGCGCCTCCACGTCCGAAGCCGAGGAAAACTGCGCGGTGATGGTGGCGAACAACGTTCGCGACTACCTGGAGAACGGCAACATTCGCGCGTCGGTGAACTTCCCGGAGTGCCGGATGCCGCGGACGGACTCGTATCGGGTCACCATCGCCAACGCCAACGTACCGAACATGGTTGGCCAGATTTCCACCGAATTGGCGAATGCCGGCCTCAACATTGAAGACTTGTTGAACAAATCGTTGGGCGACCTCGCGTACACGATTGTCGACGTGAACGGCGAGGTAACGGAGGAGACCGAAACCGCGCTTCGCAACATCGAGGGCGTGCTGAGATTGAGAAATCTGGGCAAGCCTTTAAGCTGAGCCGAAGGGAGCAACGGCGCTACGTATGGCTGACGGGGACAAAAAGACACCGGATCTCGCAGAGATTCGCCAGAAAATCGACGACGTGGACACCAAGATCCAGTCGCTTATCAACGAGCGTGCGCGTTTCGCCCAGATCGTTGGCCAGTCCAAGGGTGAGCTTGCCAGCGCGGTCGACTACTACCGCCCGGAGCGCGAAGCCGACGTCCTGCGACGCGTATTGGATCGCAATGACGGTCCGCTACGCGACGAGGAAATGCTGCGACTGTTCCGCGAGATCATGTCCGCCTGTCTCGCCCAGCAAGAACCGTTAAAGATCGGCTTCCTGGGACCGGAAGGCACGTTTACCCAGACCGCCGTGACCAAGCACTTTGGCCATTCGGTGCGGGCACTGCCGTACCACACCATTGACGAGGTGTTTCACGAGGTCGAGAGCGGGGCGGCGGACTTCGGCGTGGTGCCGATTGAAAATTCGACCGAGGGCTCAGTCAACAACACGCTGGACATGTTCCTGACGTCGTCGCTGAAAATCGCGGGTGAAATCGAACTGAGGATTGAGCAGCACCTGCTCGGTAACGTGACGAGCCACGACGACATTCAGCGCGTCTGTGCGCACGAGCAGTCGCTGGCGCAGTGTCGTGGCTATCTTCGAGAGTACCTGCCGCATGTCGATCTCATAGGCATGAGCAGCAATGCTGCCGGTGCCCGCAGGGCACGCGACGAGGAGGGCACGGCCGCCATCGGGCCGGACGTTGCGGCGGATGTCTACGACCTGAAAGTGCTCGTCAGCAACATCGAGGACAGGGCGGATAACGCAACCCGATTCCTGGTCGTTGGCCGGAAACTGCTCGCTGCCAGCGGCAACGATCGCACAACGATTCTCGTGTCCACGGACGACACGGCGGGCGGTGCCGGCGTGCTGCACAACCTGCTGAAACCGCTGGCCGAACACGGTGTGAGTATGACCCGCATCGAGTCGCGGCCGTCGCGGCGCAAGAACTGGGACTACGTGTTCTTTATCGATCTGGAAGGTCACGCCGACGAGTCACCGCTCAGCGAGGCCTTGGCCGAACTAGAGGCGCGCAGCTCCCTGTTCCGCGTGCTGGGCGCATACCCGAAAGCGATCGCCTGAGCCTGTAACGATGCATTTCATGGTTTCCCCGTCGCCGGTGTCTGACGCCGAAGTTACGGTGCCCGGCGACAAGTCGGTATCCCATCGAGCCTTGATGCTCGGCAGCATCGCGTCCGGTACAACCCGTATCAGTGGATTCCTTGCCGGTGAAGACTGCCTGGCAACGCTCTCGGCAATGCGCGCGATGGGCGTGGATATCGAGCGGCACGGCGAAACCGATGTCATTGTCCGCGGCGTCGGCATGCACGGACTTAACGCACCCGACGGGCCGTTGGACCTCGGTAACGCCGGTACCGGCATGCGCCTGATGGCGGGTTTGCTGGCCGGACAGACGTTCAACTCGGAGTTGACCGGTGATGAGTCACTGTCGGGCAGACCGATGCGACGCATCATCACGCCGCTGGAGCAGATGGGCGCGCGGATCGGCAGCCGGGAAGGTATGCCGCCGCTGCGTATTGCGGGCGGACATGCGCTGTCGGGCATCCAATACGCGATGCCGATGGCCAGCGCGCAGGTCAAATCGGCGGTGCTGCTTGCCGGCCTGTACGCCAACGGAACCACAGTCGTCATCGAGCCGGGCGTGAACCGCGATCACACGGAACGCATGCTCAGGTCGATGGGTGCAAAGGTCGACGTTGCTGAGGGCAGGGTTAGCCTCGACGGTGGCCAGACGCTGCAGGCCTGTGATATCGACGTGCCGGCGGACCTGTCGTCCGCGACGTTTGTGATGCTCGCGGCGTTACTCTCGCCGAATGCCGATGTGCGTATTAATAAGGTCGGACTCAACCCGACTCGCACGGGCGTGCTGGACATTTTCACGGCGATGGGCGCGGACATTGCCATTGAAAACCGCCGTATGCTCGCCGAAGAACCGGTCGGCGATATTCGCGTTCGTTCCTCGACGCTACGGGGGTGTGAGGTCGATCCGCAACTGGTGTCGCTGGCCATCGACGAATTCCCGGCCCTGTTTGTTGCAGCTGGCGCGGCCAGCGGGCGAACCGTGTTTTCCGGACTGGAGGAGCTTCGGGTCAAGGAGTCCGACCGGATCGCCAGTATGGCCAGTGGCTTGAAGGCCCTGGGCATCGAGGTCACGGAAATGCCGGATGGCGCGGTGGTCACAGGCGGTCGCTACCAGTCCGGAGTCGTCGACAGCTTCGGCGATCACCGCGTGGCGATGTCCCTGGCGGTTGCTGCATCCATCGGCGAGGGTGATGTCAGGATCAACGACGTCGCTCCGGTTCAGACCTCGTTTCCTGGATTTGCCGAGCTGCTGAGCTCGATGGGCGCACAGATCCGGGCGGTTGATGACGCGTCATGAGGGCTCCGGTGCTCGCAATCGACGGCCCCAGCGGCTCGGGTAAAGGCACCGTGGCGAGACGCATCGCCAGCGCGCTGGATTGGCACTTGCTGGACAGCGGCGCCCTGTATCGGCTGGTCGGTTACGCGGCGGAACAGGCCGGCATCACGGCTGACCAGCCCGAACAGCTGGCTGAGCTTTCACGGTCGCTCAATATTCGCTTCGATGCCACGCCGGATGGCGACGAACTGATTCGCCTCGATGGCCGGGATGTCACCGGAGAAATTCGCACCGAAGCTGCCGGCGAGCGTGCGTCAAAGGTTGCTGCAGTACCTGCCGTTCGCGAGGCGTTGATGGACCTTCAGCTGAGCTTCCGCAGGGTCCCGGGGCTGGTCGCGGATGGTCGGGATATGGGCACCAATGTCTTCCCCGACGCAGCGCTCAAAGTCTTCCTGACAGCCAGCGCAGAAGAGAGGGCCAGAAGGCGCCATAAGCAGTTGAAGCTAAAGGGTATTGATGTTAACCTCGCCGCCCTTTCGCGGGACATAGAGGCCCGTGACCAGCGTGATTCACAGCGTTCGGTCGCTCCTTTATTGCCTGCGAACGATGCCAGGTTGCTCGATTCCTCCGATCTCAGTATCGAATCCGTCACGGAAACGGTGCTTAGCTGGGCGCGAGAAACCTGGAATTCATAGACCGGTCGGGCAGGACGTTCGGCCTTTTTTATTGCAACCGCCAGGCGCAGGATGCGTGACGGCGTTAACTGGGCGAGGACACGAGTCCTCTTGGTTTTAATCTAATGTCTGAAAGTTTCGCTGATTTATTTGAAGAAAGTTTTGCCAGCCAACAAATCAAGCCGGGATCCATTATTACCGGTACCGTTGTGGCAATTAATGACGATGTCGTAATCGTCAGTGCCGGCCTCAAGTCTGAGGCGGTCATCCCCATCGACCAGTTCAGGAAGGACCTCAAGGATGGCGAAATCGCTATCGGTGATGAGGTTGAAGTCGCACTCGATGCCGTTGAAGACGGTTTCGGTGAGACGCGCCTGTCGCGCGAGAAAGCGATTCGTGCACGTACCTGGGCTGAACTCGAGAAAGCATTCGAGAACGGTGAAGTTGTCGAAGGAATCATCAACGGCCGCGTTAAAGGCGGTTTCACCGTTGAGATCGACAACGTTCGCGCGTTCCTGCCGGGCTCGCTGGTCGACGTACGACCGGTTCGCGACCCGGGTTACCTCGAAGGCAAGAGCCTCGAATTCAAGGTGATCAAGCTGGACCAGCGTCGCAACAACGTGGTTGTCTCGCGTCGTGCAGTTGTCGAGCAGGAGAACTCGGAAGAGCGGCAGCAGCTGCTTGAAGAGCTCCAGGAAGGCAACACCGTCAAGGGTATCGTCAAGAACCTCACCGACTACGGTGCGTTCGTCGACCTCGGCGGCATCGACGGCCTGCTGCATATCACCGACATGGCGTGGAAGCGCGTCAAGCACCCGTCGGAAGTCGTCAACGTGGGCGACGAAATCGACGTCAAGATTCTCAAGTTCGACCGCGAGCGCCAGCGCGTTTCGCTCGGCATGAAGCAGCTTGGCGACGATCCGTGGAAAGCGCTTGGCCGTCGTTACCCGACCAGCACGCGTCTGTTCGGCAAAGTGACCAACATCGCTGACTACGGCTGCTTCGTTGAAATCGAAGACGGCGTTGAAGGCCTCGTACACGTCTCCGAGATGGACTGGACCAACAAGAACGTTAACCCGTCACGCATTGTGCAGGTTGGTGAAGAAGTTGAAGTTATGGTCCTGGAGATCGACGAAGAGCGTCGTCGTATTTCTCTCGGCATCAAGCAGTGCAAGAGCAACCCGTGGGCGGAGTTTGCAGCGACCTTCAACCGCAACGACAAGGTGTCTGGCCAGATCAAGTCGATTACCGATTTCGGTATCTTCATCGGTCTGGACGGTGGCATCGACGGTCTTGTGCATCTGTCTGACATCTCCTGGGATCTGCCGGGCGAAGAGGCGGTCCGCAACTACTCGAAGGGCCAGGAAATTGAAGCGGCTGTCCTTGCTATTGACGCCGAGCGTGAGCGTATCTCGCTGGGCATCAAGCAGCTTGAAAAGGATCCGTTCTCAGGCTGGCTCGCCGATCATCCGAAGAACAGCATCGTCAAAGGCACGGTTCTCGAAGTTGAACCGCGCGGCGCGACGATCGATCTCGGTGACGGTGTAATTGGCTCGCTGCGTGCCTCTGAACTGGCCATGGGCCGCGTAGAAGATGCGCGCACCATGCTCAAGGTTGGCGAGGAAGTGGAAGCCAAATTCACCAACGTTGATCGCAAAAACCGCTCCATCCAGCTGTCTATCAAGGCGAAGGAAGTGCACGAGGAGCAGGAAGCCATCAGCAACTACAAGTCTGAAGCTGGTACGGCCCCGGTCGGCACCACGCTGGGCGAGCTGCTGAAGGAAAAAATGTCCGGCGACGGAAAATAAGTAAAAAAAATGTAGCCCGGGCCGTCCGGTCCGGGCTATATTTGTTAATATAATCTGCATGTTACGGCCATCCAACGAACAATGACAAAATCGGAATTGATCGAAGCGATATCTCGTAAGCAAAAGCACCTTCCTGCGAAGGACGTCGAGCTCGCCGTAAAACACCTGTTGGACCTGATGAGCGATTCGCTGGCTCGCGGCGAGCGAATAGAGATCCGTGGCTTTGGCAGCTTCTCACTGCACTTTCGTCCGCCACGCATCGGTCGCAACCCCAAGACCGGTGAAGCCGTCGCGCTTTCCGGCAAATACGTTCCTCATTTCAAGCCCGGCAAAGATCTTCGCGACCGGGTAAACGAGAGCCGCCAGTTCCCGATCAAGAACTGATCCCCGAATGCTCAAGCGCCTCGTCCTTGCCGTCGTCGTCATTGTTGTCTTCGTCGCGGTATTTACGTTCACCTCACGCAACACCGGCACCCTCGTTAAACTGGATTTCGCGTTTGACGTTGTAGAGCTGTCGGTCCCTGTGGCCGTGATTCTCATTTTCGCGTTCGGCTGGTTGTTTGGCGTGATCACCATGGGGTTGTACGCACTGAAACTGGTCAACGAGCGCCGCGGTCTGCGCCGCTCCCTGAGAGACACCGAGAGCGAGGTCAGCTCTCTGCGCAATCTGCCGTTGTCTGATGCCGACTGAAAGCACTTTTCTGCTGGCGGGTCTTTTCATCCTGCTGGCAGTCGCAGGATGGGCGATGGGCCGTTTTGGCGAACAGGACACGGTTGAGCCCGTCGAGCCCCTGAATATCGACTACCTGAAAGGGCTGAACTTTCTCCTGAATGAGCAGACCGACCAGGCACTGGAACACTTCCTGAAAATGGTTCGCGTTGACGACAAGACCATAGAAACGCACTTTGCGCTCGGCAGTCTGTTCCGGCGCCGCGGCGAAGTTGATCGGGCCATTCGTATCCACCAGAACATTATGGCGCGGCCAGACCTCGCCGCGGATCAGCGCGACCAGGCGTTGTATTCGTTGGCGAAGGACTACAACCATGCCGGGCTACTGGATCGCGCCGAGAAGTTGTTCGCTAAGCTGGCTGAGGGATCGCGATACCAGGTGCAGGCACTCGAGAATCTGTGCCGCATTTACGAACAGGAAAAGGAGTGGGAGAAAGCGATTTCCTCCGGCCAGCGCCTGGAGAAGTTGGGCGGGCGCTCACTCGCGCTGCAGATTGCACATTACTACTGCGAGCTTGCCGAATCGGCAGCGTCCACGGGTAACTACACCGCGGCGCGGAGCTATGTGAAGAAAGCGCAGACGGGGCGTCCCCGCACCTTGCGTGGCGCGCTGACGCGGGCACACATCGCGCGTGACATGGAAGACAACAAGACCGCGCTGAAGCTCTACAACCGACTTATCGACGAGAGTACATACCTGATCGCCGAGACGCTGCCGGAGATCGTCGCCATTTATGAGCGAGAGGATGCGGTTGCAGAGCTTGAGAAGGCGTTGCGAGCGCTGCTTAGCAAGCACCCGGAGATGAACGATCTCGTCGCGTACACGGCTATCGTCAATGATATCGGCGGCATTCCTGCGATTGACGATTGCGTGGAGCGCTACATGCACAATGAGCCGACGCTCGGGGAATTCGTTGATCTGCAGCAGCTCCTGGCCGGCAATGCCGATGAGGAGACGTTTTCGCGCATCCGCAAGGCGTTGAGTAAGCTTGCGTCCTCGACGCCGCGATACCAGTGCCAGGAATGCGGCTTTTCCAGCCAGCGCCTGTTGTGGCAGTGCCCAAGCTGCCGCCAGTGGGAGACACAGCGGCCGGCCTCCCGTGTCCAGTTCGACACGGTCTTACAGCACAGCCTTACACCACGTTAAGACGGCACTTCCTGCCGGGCTTCAACACGGCCTCCCGCCTCACCAACGTCAATTTCCGTGCGGATTTCTTCGTGTTCCGCGGACATTCATCGAAGGCTATTCTCGTGCTGATCGCCTAGCGTTGACGCGTCGCCAATGGGGCGATGTAGCAAGGGAGTTTTCAACATGCACTGGATGCGAAACATTGGCGTTACGGCGATCTGCCTGCTGCCGCTTTTGGCTTTCGCCGGACCCGTCAATATCAATACGGCGGATGCGGAAACGATTGCGGAACAACTCAACGGTATCGGCCTGGCGAAAGCGCAGGCCATCGTGGAGTACCGGAAGAAATACGGCCCGTTTGAGTCCGCTGACGACCTGGCGCTGGTTCGCGGCATAGGCGAGCGCACCGTCGAGAAGATCAAGGCGGACGTGCTCGTAAAAGACCGCAAAAAGTAGCGGGAGCTGCGATTGCCAACGTGTCGCCCCGGAACGGGGCGACTTTTGCGGCCGGCATTGGCTATGATGCGCGCTGAATTTATCCGGGAGATTGCCAGTGAAAGTCAGAGCCGCCGTTTTTCCCGTGGCGGGACGAGGAACCCGATTCCTGCCCGCGACGAAAGCCAGCCCCAAGGAAATGTTGCCCATCGTTGACAAACCGTTGATCCAGTACGCGGTTGAGGAAGCGATTGCGGCGGGTGCCGAGAAGCTGGTCTTCGTGACGGGCGCGTCGAAACGCGCCATCGAGGACCATTTTGATGCGGACCCCGAGTTGGAAGCGGCGTTGGCCAAGCCCGGCAAGGAAGAGTTGCTCAAGTCCATCCAGGACATCGTGCCGCCGGGTGTCACCTGCATTTATATCCGCCAGGGCGAACCCCTTGGCCTCGGACACGCTGTGCTGTGTGCCAGGCCGGCCGTCGGCGACGAGCCGTTCTTTGTGCACCTGGCCGACGATCTGATTGCCAGTCACGTCCCGGCGCTGAAACAGATGGCCGATGAGCGCGAGAACCACGGCGGTAGTGTCATCGCCTGCGAGCGCGTACCAATGGAAGACACTCACGCTTACGGCATCGTGTCGATTGACGAAAGCGACAACAACCGCATCCACGGCATTGTCGAAAAGCCTCGCACCGAAGATGCGCCGTCCAATCTTGCCGTCGTCGGTCGCTACCTACTTGACGGTGCCATCTTCGACAAGCTCGAAAAAACCGGCCGCGGTGCCGGCGGCGAAATCCAGCTGACCGATGCGATAGCTGATCTTCTCGCAGACAGCCCGGTCTACGCATACGATTTTGACGGCGTTCGATTCGACTGCGGCAGCAAGCTCGGATACCTCAAGGCGACCGTGGCCTACGGCCTGAATCATCCCTCGACGGGCGAGGCGTTCAAAGAACACCTGGCAAGCCTGATCAACGCCTGAGGAGGAAACCGATCTCCCGCCCGGTTTCCTGGCAGACGGACATGACCTGGTAGTTTTCGCGGCGTAGCGCCTCGATGTAGTCGGCGGTGCGCTGTAAGCCGTTTTCCATGAAGCGGTGATGGAATTCGATCAAAATCTGGCGTGGCCGGATGGATGAGGCAAGCAGCGCGTCGATAACATCGTACTCGGCGCCTTCGATGTCCATCTTTAAGAGATCGATCTGCGTATGGCCGAGCTTTTCAGCCATGGTCTGAATTGTCAGTGCCGGCGATTCGATGCCGGCGTTCGCGGACTGGGGTTCGGGTTGCAGCGTAAACATGTCGGTCGACAGCGTTCCATCGTTTTTGACCCTGGGGTAGAGGGTCAGCGTGCCGTCCTCGCCGGCTGCTGCCCAGGCATAGAAATGGAACTGCTCGGGGAGATTGGTTTGACCGACGTGACTTCTTGAGACCGGCGTCGGATCGAAGGCGAATACCTGGGACCCGCAACGTTGAATAACGCCTAAGTCGAAATCGATGAAGTCGCCGACCCCCAGTGAATACACGATACTGTCCTCGTTGAGTAGACGGTTGTCGTAGCTCCAGCCCCCGTCAGTCACACAATCGACACAAACGTCAGGCGTCACTTTCAACTCCTTCCCGACAAGCTGTTTGAGTCTGACTTTAAACCGCTGGTAGGGTGGTGACTTCTCGATATTCTTCCAAGTCGCGTTGGCCATAGCCTTTCGAATTAGTTCGATCGGGCAACCATAGCGAATGTCAGCTACTAATGCGCGTTCTTCATAGCGGCGTATTGGAAGCTCGAGAAGTGTGGCCCGCGGTGCAGTCAGGAGGGATTGTCCCGGTTGATCGGGTTTCCAGAGGTCACCTGCGCCTCGGAGAAGCGCACGAAATAGATGGTGGTTTTCGGGTCTAAAGGGACGGGATATCTCGGCACTCAATGCTCGTTCTTTCCAGGCGGGCGATTCTTTGAATCAGATCGGATTTGAGCTTCTCAACAGTTCGGCCAGGTAATGTGCCTTCAACCGTTACGCGAATATCGAAACTGCTTTCCACATAACGAACGACGACATCGCCGAGTCGGATGCGATACGTACGGTACTCGTCTTCGTCCTCGTCTTCAGGAAACACCACATCGGCAAGTTCGGGATGGTACAAAGTTGCGATTTCGTCCAGTCTCGGTTCGCCTCCAAGTTTCTGCGTCATGGCGGCGTACTCGTCGTCAAAGTTCTTCCAGCGGACATCTCGAGACCACAATAGGTGGCGCAGAGAGCTCAAATGCATCATTGCATTGTCCTCCCTTAGAATCGCAAACCGACACCAGTTCTTCGCCGTCAACCTTTCCCATGTCCACGTACGGATATTGAGTCGCCATTCATCGATGTTCTCGAGATACCAGGTGCCGTCATACGCTGAAACGCTACCCCCGCTGACACGAATCCAGTCTCCTTGGTCTTCAAACTCGGCCGTGTGATTGCCAATCCAGCCAGGTCCTTGCCCGGTGGTTTCCACTTGAGAAAAAACGAACGTCTCGAGATCGAGGCGCATCACCTGTGTGTATCCGTCGAGTCTGTATTCCGGATAGCTCAGACTACCAATGAGTAGTATTGAGTCCTCCAGAAGTGTGGCTGTGTGACCGTCAGTGGGCGGAAAAATATCGTCCGGGTAACCGTAGATATCAACATCACCACTCTCTGATCGGACTACAACATCGTTGTAGATATAGAAGTCCGAATCGTAGTAATCCTCGTGTTCACCACCGATGAGCACAGTTCTACCGTCGGGTAGCGTAGTCTTCGACTGACCAAATCGATCGAAGCACCAGACGGGTCCTGCTTCGACGGATGGAGGACCGTTCATCGCCTTGTTTGCAGTGTAGGCTGGGAGACGCGTATCGACTAACCACCGCCATACCGGGTTACTCATGTTTTCCGGGTTGGCGGTGCCACGCTTCGGTCCGCGCCACTCACTAAATAAGTCTTGCGTGACGTCAGAAGGAATCTTCGCGATTGGTTTTACCACGGCCTGTCCGTAATCGGTAAAACGTGAGTGTCGCATTGCGATTCAGTCTGCGAAAGTTCTGCAGGCTCCCCGACCCGGACTCGAACCCGATCGGCCTACCAACGGCTAACAATAACCACGGCGCCGGGTGCCGATTGATCTTTAGACGGTAACTCCGATCGCCAGGGAAGGACGGACCTGTGAGTTTGGACGGGGTCCCAAATTGAAAAGGGCGGCCATTTGGCCGCCCTTTGCGATTTGGCTCCCCGACCCGGACTCGAACCAGGGACCAATTGATTAACAGTCAATCGCTCTACCAACTGAGCTATCGGGGAATAGTGTCCGGGTTTTCAGGCCCCGGCGAGGCGGTAATACTAGTCACGAAGCGCCGTAAGTCAAGCAACAATCGCCTTTTTTAGACGAGTCAGTGCTTCCTGCAGTTCCTCCATCGAGGAGGCGAAGGACAAGCGCAGGTAACCGGGTGCGCCGAAGGCGCTGCCAGGGACCGTTACAAGGCGGACTTTCTCAATAAGCCGCTCGGCAAATTCGGCGTCGGTTGCCAAGCCGAGGCGTTGCAGGGCGCCGTCGATCCTGGGGAACGCATAAAACGTGCCTTCCCCGGCCCGGCACTCGATACCGTCGATCTGATTCAGGGATTGAACGACAACATCATGGCGTTGTCGGTAGGCGCTGCACATATCGCGTACCGGCGATTGGTCACCGCTCAAGGCTTCCACCGAGGCCGCCTGGGAGATACTGCCCGCATTCGAGGTGCATTGGCTCTGCACCGTCCGAATTGCGCGGATTGCGTTGTCTGGTCCGGCCACATAGCCGATGCGCCAGCCCGTCATGGCATAGGCTTTGGAAACACCGTTAATCGTCAGTGTGCGGTCGTAAAGGTCCGGGCACGCCGTCGCAAAGCTCACAAACGGTTCCTCCGCCCAGTAGATATGTTCGTAGATTTCATCGGACAGCACGGTAACCTGCGGGTACTTCGCGATAACGGCACCCAAGGCCGTCAGTTCGTCTCCCGTGTAGGCGCTTCCGGTCGGGTTACATGGGCTGTTGAGGAAAACAATACGACTCCTTTCTGTCAGCGCCGCGTCGAGCTGATCCGGGCTCATCTTAAAGCCGTCGTCGATACTGGTGGAGACGGTGACCGGATCGGCACCCGCTAACCTGACCATGTCCGGATAGGACACCCAGTACGGGGCAGGGACTACGGCCTCATCACCGGATTCCAGCAGCCCCATGCAGGCGCTGAACAGGCATTGCTTTGCACCGTTACTGACGACGATCTGCGACGGTGCGTAGTCAAGCCCGTTCTCGTGGCGGAACTTGTCGATGATGGCCTGTTTCAGGGCCGCGGTACCGTCCAGTGCGGTGTACTTCGTGTCGCCGACATCGATCGCGTGCCGGGCGGCGTTCTTGATCGCTTCGGGTGTGTCGAAATCCGGTTCGCCGGCCGCCAGGCTGACCACGTCGTGGCCGTCGGCCTGCAGTGCTTTGGCCCGTGCAAGCAGCATGGCGGTAGCCGAGGGTTTGACCCGGGCCATGCGGCTGGAAACTGCTACACTCACGCTCTTTTTTTCCTGACGCCCTAACTGTTTGCGATGGTACGTGATTCAAACCAAGCCACAAAGCACGCGGATGACGCCCAGCTCCTGACGCTGGTTTCCGACTACAAGCCGTCGGGCGACCAGACGTCGGCGATCGCCGGCCTGACCGAAGGCCTGAAAGACGGTCTTGCCCGGCAGGTGCTGCTCGGTGTGACCGGTTCCGGCAAGACGTTCACGATGGCCAATGTCATCGCCGATTTGCAGCGACCGGCGATTATCCTGGCGCCGAACAAGACACTGGCGGCACAGTTGTATGGCGAGATGCGTGAGTTCTTCCCGAACAATTCGGTGGAGTACTTTGTTTCTTACTACGACTACTATCAGCCCGAAGCGTACGTACCGGCGTCCGATACGTTTATCGAAAAAGACGCTTCGATCAACGAGCACATCGAGCAGATGCGACTGTCTGCCACCAAAGCGCTGATCGAGCGGCCGGATGCGATTATCGTGGCCACCGTGTCCGCCATTTACGGTCTCGGCGATCCGGAAGCCTATTTCAGCATGGTGTTGCACCTGTCACGTGGCGAGCAGATCGACCAACGCAGCATCCTGCGTCGCCTTGCCGAGATGCAGTACACGCGTAACGAAATGGAGCTATCTCAGGGCAACTACCGGGTCCGTGGAGATGTTATCGACGTGTTTCCGGCGGAATCCGAGCGCGACGCCGTGCGCATCGAGCTGTTCGATGACGAGATTGAGTCGCTGGCGCATTTCGACCCGCTGACCGGCGAGGTGACTCGCCGCGTACCGCGACTGACGATTTTTCCGAAAACGCATTACGTCACGCCGCGCGAGCGCCTGCTCGAGGCCTGTGAGCACATCAAGGACGAGCTCAAAGACCGACTCACGTGGTTCCGCGAGCACGACAAGCTGTTGGAGGCACAGCGTCTGGAGCAGCGCACCATGTTCGACCTGGAGATGATTCGCGAACTCGGTTACTGCTCCGGTATTGAGAATTACTCACGCTACCTCTCGGGTCGCGCGGATGGCGAGCCGCCGCCATGCTTGTTCGATTACGTTCCCCCGAATGCCATCCTGATCATCGATGAGAGCCATGTGACGGTGCCGCAGCTCGGCGGAATGTACCGCGGTGATCGCTCGAGAAAGGAAACACTGGTGTCACACGGTTTCCGGCTGCCGTCCGCGCTGGACAACCGGCCACTGCGCTTCGATGAATTCGAGAGTCTGTCACCGCAGACGATCTACGTGTCTGCAACGCCAGGCGACTATGAGATGGATCGCAAGGACAACGTGGTTGAACAGGTCGTTCGCCCAACCGGTCTTGTTGATCCCGTCGTGGACGTCAGGCCGGCGTCAACACAGGTGGATGATGTGCTCTCCGAGATCCACAAACGGGTCGCGGCCGAGGAGCGCGTCCTGATTACCACACTGACCAAGCGTATGGCCGAGGACCTGACCGACTATCTTGCCGAACACGGCGTCAAAGTTCGCTATCTGCACTCGGACATCGGCACGGTCGAGCGGACCGAAATTATTCGTGACCTGCGGCTCGGGTCCTTCGATGTACTGGTTGGCATCAACCTGCTGCGCGAGGGCCTGGACATGCCCGAAGTGTCACTGGTAGCGATTCTCGATGCGGACAAAGAGGGCTTCCTGCGCTCGGATCGCTCGCTGATCCAGACCATTGGTCGCGCGGCACGCAACGTTAACGGCACGGCGATCCTGTATGCCGATCACGTGACCGGCTCGATGCAGCGCGCCATTGACGAGACCAGCCGCCGACGCGAAAAACAGGTCGCCCACAACGAAAAGCACGGCATCAAGCCGGCGTCGATTCGCAAAAGTGTCGCCGATGTCATGGAAGCCGCTTACCCGTCGCCGAAAGGTGGCCGGCGCAAAGCCGCTGACCCCGGCGCAAAGTACGACGCGATGTCGCCTGAGCAGATGATGCGAGAGGCGAACAAGCTCGAAAAATCCATGCTGAAGGCCGCCAGAAACCTCGAATTTGAGGAGGCCGCGAAGCTCAGGGACGAGATCAAGATGCTGCGAGAAAAGAGTATGGGACTGTCTGAGGCGTCTTGACGCCGTCAGGGCTTGCGTCGGCCTAAGTGGTTGAGTACATTACGCGGCCCTCAGCGTTGCTGAGGCGTAATTCGGGCGATTAGCTCAGGGGTAGAGCGCCACGTTGACATCGTGGAGGTCGGTGGTTCGAAACCACCATCGCCCACCAGATTCCCCCAGACTTGGAATTCGTGTTGCAAACGGGCAACAAAACCCTGTTTCTTTTGGAAAATTAGGGTGTTCCGTAGTTGTGGAATCCGACACGAGTGATTTAGAATCGCGGTCCCGCAACAACGTGGCGGGACAGTGTTTGGTTTCCGGAGGGTTTAGGGATCGCCGTATCAAAGCGCGTAAGGCGCAATGAAGAAATCGACGTTGCAAAAGTCAGGGTCATTGACCAGGAAGGCGAGCAACGGGGTGTCATGTCAGTGCCACAGGCCATTGACCTGGCGAAAGGGGAAGGACTCGACCTGGTCGAGGTAGCGCCCACAGCAGATCCACCGGTTTGCCGGATCATGGATTTCGGCAAATACCTGTTTGAGCAGAAGAAGAAAGCCCAGGCAGGTAAAGCAAAGCAAAAACAGGTTCACGTCAAGGAAATCAAGTTTCGACCGGGAACGGACGAAGGTGATTACCAGATCAAGCTGAAAAAGCTTGTTCAGTTCCTCGAAAGCGGGGACAAGACGAAGGTAACCTTACGATTCAGGGGTCGGGAGATGGCGCACCAGCAACTCGGTGCACAGCTTCTGGCCAGGGTCAGAGATGACCTGGAAGAACTCGGTACTGTCGAGCAGATGCCTTCGATGGAAGGAAGGCAGATGGTCATGGTGATAGCACCGAAGAAACATTAGACCGGAGACGGTCTTTGTCCCCGCCTGCCGCGGCCGACTCGGTACGTTGCATGGCTTATTAAGTGGAGACGACAACATGTCGAAGATGAAAACCAACCGGGGCGCGGCCAAGCGCTTCCGCCGGACGGGTAAGGGTGGCTTCAAACGTGCCCAGTCCCACCTCAATCACATTCTCACGAAGAAGAAGTCGAAGCGTAAGCGTCAGTTGGGCCTCACCCAGCAGGTTGCTGATGCCGATGTGAAAAGCGTGCGCCGCATGCTGCCGTATTCGTAAGGAGATTGAGTCATGGCAAGAGTAAAACGTGGCGTAGTCGCCAAAGCAAAGCACAAGAAAGTCCTCGGCAAAGCCAAGGGTTATTACGGCGCTCGCAGCAAACTGTTCAAGACCGCCAAGCAGGCAGTTATCAAGGCGGGCCAGTACGAGTACCGTGATCGCCGCCAGCGCAAGCGCCAGTTCCGCGCGCTGTGGATCACGCGCATCAACGCCGCGGCACGCCTTCACGGCCTGTCGTACAGCCGCCTGATCGATGGCCTGAACAAGGCCAACGTGGACGTCGACCGCAAGGTGCTCGCCGATATCGCGGTTCACGATCCTGCGGCGTTTGGAGCCATTGCCGAGCAGGCGAAAGCCGGCCTGGCAAACGCCAGCTAAACGTCCGATTCTTTCGGACGAAAAGCCCATGCAGGCACTGACCGAGCTTGTGGAGACCGCGGCGTCGAAGATCGACGCCGCGACGTCTCTTGCTGAACTCGATGAGATCCGCGTCGCCTACCTCGGCAAGAAAGGCGAGATCACCGCACAACTGAAAACGCTGGGTGCGTTATCCGCGGACGAGCGTCCGGCGGCCGGGCAGAAAATTAACGAGGCAAAGCAGGCGGTCCAGGGCCACCTGAACAGTCGTCGCGAGGCTCTCGAAACCGCCGCACTCGCTGAAAAGCTGGCCGCAGACGCCGTTGACGTGACCTTACCCGGTCGCGGTACATCGATCGGCGGTCGTCACCCGGTCACCCGTGCGCGTCTGCGCATCGAGCAGATCTTTCAGAATGCCGGCTTTGGTGTGCGTTCCGGACCGGAGATCGAAGACGATTTCCACAACTTCACGGCACTGAATATCCCGGATAACCACCCGGCCCGTGCGATGCACGACACCTTTTACTTCCCGGGTGGACATCTTCTGCGCACGCACACGTCACCGGTGCAAATCCGGTCGATGGTGAAAGAGGGCGTGCCTATCAGGGTCATCGCGCCGGGTCGCGTTTACCGCTGCGACTCGGATCAGACGCACACTCCGATGTTTCACCAGGTTGAAGGCCTGGTGATCGACCGCGGCATCAGTTTCGCGAATCTTAAGGCTGTCTTGCACCAGTTTGTAGAGCGCTTTTTCGAGCGCGACGCCGAACTGCGTTTTCGCCCGTCGTATTTCCCGTTCACCGAGCCGTCAGCTGAGGTCGACGTCCTGTGGGGCGACGATAAATGGCTGGAGATCCTGGGTTGCGGCATGGTGCACCCCAACGTGCTCGAAAGCGCGGGCATCGACTCCGAGGAGTTCACCGGCTACGCCTTTGGTATGGGCGTCGAGCGACTGGCCATGTTGCGCTACGGTGTGACCGACCTTCGGACATTTTTTGAAAACGATCTGCGTTTCCTGCGTCAGTTCCGGTAAGCGACTATGAAGATTGCAGAATCCTGGCTCAGGGAATGGGTTAATCCGGAACTCGATACGCAGGGCTTGTCCCACCAGCTGACGATGCTGGGCCACGAAGTGGACGGTGTGGATATCGAAGGTGCAGGTCTGGCCGACGTCGTTATCGGCGAGATTCAAAGTTTTGAAAAGCACCCTGATGCCGACCGCCTGAA
This sequence comes from Pseudomonadota bacterium, assembly GCA_038747355.1. Taxonomy (GTDB): domain Bacteria; phylum Pseudomonadota; class Gammaproteobacteria; order Steroidobacterales; family Woeseiaceae; genus UBA1847. The sequence goes on from JBCDJX010000042.1 coordinate 25,307, forward strand.
TGTTTGCCAGGTATCGACCGGCAACGAGGTGCTGGAGATCGTCTGCGGCGCGCCCAACGTGCGTGTGGGCATGAAAAGCCCGCTTGCGACACCGGGCGTTACCCTGCCCAACGGCCTGACACTGAAGAAATCAAAAATCCGCGGCGTCGTTTCCAACGGCATGCTGTGTTCAGCCGTTGAACTGGGCCTCGGTGAAGAATCCGACGGCATCATGGACTTGCCGACCGATGCGCCCACCGGTGCCGCGTTCGTTGACTATCTGAATCTGCCTGACGCGATTATTGACGTCGACCTCACGCCGAATCGTGGCGACTGCTTCAGCGTCCTCGGCATTGCCAGGGACGTGTCGGCGGTCACCGGTGCGCAGCTCGCATCTGCAGGCGTCGAAACCGTTGACGCGGAGATTGCGGACACCCACGACGTGGTTGTTGGCGACCCCTCGCACTGTCCAAGCTTTGGCGGCCGTGTTATTCGCGGCATCGACCCGACGGCATCGTCGCCGCTGTGGATGACAGAAAAGCTCCGCCGGGCGGGACTTCGGCCGATTCACCCGGTGGTCGACGTCACCAACTACGTCATGCTTGAGCTCGGCCAGCCGTGTCACGCTTACGATCTCGATCTGATCCAGGGCCCCATTGCGCCACGGCTTGCGAAGGCCGGCGAATCGGTGCAGCTGCTGGACGAAAAGTCCGTCGAGCTGGATGACGACACGCTGGTGATCTCCGACGACAGCGGACCAATTGGCCTGGCCGGCATAATGGGCGGCCTCAGCACGGCCGTGTCTGAGCACACCGTCAACGTGTTCTTCGAGGCGGCATTCTGGCCGCAGGACGTCATGGCGGGTCGCGCGCGGTCCTACGGCTTGCACACGGACGCATCGTTGCGGTTCGAACGCGGCGTGGATCCGGCAGGGCAGGTTCGGGCTGTGGAACGTGCGACGGCGCTCATACTGGCTGTTTGCGGCGGCCAGGCGGGGCCGACCGTGCACACGGTCGATCCGTCGGCGCTACCCACACGACCGGTCGTGTCTCTGCGCCGCTCCCGTCTGCAGGATCTGCTGGGCGTGGCGGTGGCGGACAGCCGTGTGCAGGCTATTCTCGAAGGTCTGGAGATTGAGGTCACATCCACCGAGTCGGGTTGGGACGCTGTGCCGCCCAGCCACCGCTTTGACCTGGCGATCGAGGCCGACCTGATCGAGGAGATCGCACGTATCCATGGTTATGACGCGATACCCGAAGCGACCGCGATCGCGCTCAATCCGCTGGCGTCGTCGACCGAAACGTCGGTGACGCTCGACACCGTTGCGGATGCACTGGTGGCGAGGGATTACCAGGAGGCGATCACCTACAGCTTCATTGACGCCGACCTCGACACGCTGTTTTCGGGTGATGCATCGCGGCTTGAGTTGGCTAACCCGATATCCTCGGAAATGTCGGTGATGCGTGCATCCCTGCTGCCCGGCCTGATGCAGGCGGTGGTGGCGAACCTGGCAAGGCAGCAGGACCGGGTACGACTGTTTGAGACGGGCAAGTCATTTCATGGCTCTCACGACTCGCCTGAAGAGATTGTCCGCGTCGCCGGTGTTGTTGCAGGTTCTCGTCTGCCCGAGCAGTGGGCCGGTCGTAGCGCAGCGGTGGACTTTTTTGACATAAAGTCTGACGTTGAAGCGATCCTCGGCCTGACAGGGCATGGAGTCGACTTCACCTACACCGCCGGAGATCACCCGGCAATGCAGCCCGGCCAGACCGCTGCGATTTTCCTGAATGACGAGCGTGTCGGTGTTCTCGGCAAGTTGCATCCGACGGCGGCAAAAGCACTCGGCCTAAAAGGGGCCGCCTTTGCATTCGAACTGGATGCCGATGCAGCCTTCGCATCCGTGGCGCCCAACGCTGAAGTCATTTCTCGATACCCGGCAATTCGTCGCGATATCGCTGTCGTTGTCGATGAAAAGCTGCCGGTCGCTGAACTGATCGACACGGTCCGTTCGTCGTCGCCGGCGCTGATCAGGAGTGTCAGAATTTTTGACATTTATCGCGGCGAGGGAATAGAACCCGGGCTAAAAAGCGTCGCAATTGGCTTGATTTTGCAGGAAACATCGCGCACTCTAACCGACGACGATGCGGACTCCGCAACAGCGCTGGCAGTGCAGAAACTGCAACAAAAATACGCAGCTGAATTGAGAGATTAAATTCATGGCACTGACCAAAGCAGATATGGCGGAATCGCTGTTTAACGAGCTTGGTTTGAACAAGCGTGAAGCTCGCGAACTCGTCGATATGTATTTCGAAGAACTGCGTGCTTCTCTCGCAGTTGGGGAACAAGTGAAGCTTTCCGGTTTCGGAAACTTCGATCTTCGGGACAAAAAAGAACGCCCCGGCCGTAACCCGAAAACCGGTGAAGAGATTCCCATCTCAGCTCGCCGAGTTGTGACGTTCCGGCCTGGCCAAAAACTAAAAGCCCGAGTGGAAGCCTATGCTGGAAGCGGGGAATAACGACGAACTGCCACCAATCCCAGGTAAGCGCTACTTCACGATAGGTGAGGTCAGCGACCTGTGTGCAGTTAAGCCTCACGTGCTGAGGTATTGGGAGCAGGAGTTCCCACAGCTTAAGCCTGTCAAACGCCGCGGTAATCGCCGCTACTACCAACGACAGGACGTGCTCATCATTCGCCAGATTCGCAGCCTGTTGTACGACGAAGGCTTCACCATCGGCGGCGCCCGTCAGCGCCTGACAGGCGATGATGCCAAAACAGATGTCACCCAAAGTCAGCAGATTATCAAGCAGTTACGACTGGAACTTGAACAAGTTCTGAAGATTCTGCGTCGCTGATCTATCCAAGGTTCAAGCCGGCAAGTATCATTGCCGCCCAAATCACGGTCGGGGCGTAGCGCAGCCTGGTAGCGCACCACAATGGGGTTGTGGGGGTCGGAGGTTCAAATCCTCTCGCCCCGACCATTTGAAAACATAAAAGCCGGTGTCGCACAAAACGGGACACCGGCTTTCTTGTTTTCAAATGGGTGGGACGGATTGGAATCTCCCTCGGAAGCTCAT
>JBCDJX010000043.1:0-27954 GCA_038747355.1 Pseudomonadota bacterium
CCGCGCCGGCCGACCCGCCATGCCCCAAAGCAAACGATTTATCCTGACGCTCGGCATGCTCACCGCGGTGGCCGCGCTCACTGTCGACCTGAGCCTCCCCGCCGTGCCGGCGATGGCGGCCGCCCTGCTGTCAGACATCTCAACCACGCAGAAAATTATCGGCGTCTTCATGGCGGGCATGGCCTGTGGGCAGATTCCCGCCGGACTGCTCAGCGACCGGCTTGGCCGACTGCCGGTGTTGTATGCCGGCATGCTGGTGTTCACGCTGTCGGGAGCGGTCGTTGCCGTGGCCGACAATATTGAGCTCATTCTCGCAGCGCGCTTTGTCCAGGGATTTGGCGCTGCGTCTTCGATCGTTCTGTCGCGCGCGATCGTTCGCGACATCGCGAGCGGTGTGGAAGCGGCCAAGCTCATGTCACTGATGACGATGATCTTCACGGCGGCACCAGTGATCGCTCCAACCGCCGGTGCTTTGCTCATCGAGTTTTTCGACTGGCGCGCACCGTTCCTGTTTATTACTGCCGCCGGCATTCTGTTGATGGTGTCGATCCGGCGAAACCTGCACGAAACCCACACGCCCACGCCCGGCGGCCATCCGGTGGCCCAGTTGCTGGCCAGCTTTCGCGAGTTTTTCTCACACCGCCAAAGCGTGTTCGGCCTGTTGCTCATCATCGCCGCGCCGGCGGGATTCATGTCCATCATCACGATCTCCTCGGCGCTGATCACGGAAACCTACGGCTATTCATTGACGGCGTATGGCCTAATCTTCGCGCTGGCGGGCGGGTCGATTCTCGTCGGCTCGCTACTGAACCGGCTGCTGGTGACCCGCTTCCGGGTTATGCAGCTTGTCGCGCTCGGCATCGCCCTGCAGGTGGCGACCGGCGCCCAGTTCATCTTGATGGTGGTTTCGGATTCGGCGTCTTTGCCGTGGCTTTGGACAAACGTCTGCGTCTTCATGGCGTCGGTGGGCATCCTGTTACCCAACGCCACCGTGCTTGCCCTCGACCCGTTACGGCGAATCGCCGGCGTTGCATCGTCGATCATCGGCACGCTGAACAACGTGTCGGGAGCGGCTGGCGCGATTCTCGGCGCGGCGATCTACGACGGTTCGGTCCGCAGCTCGATGCTGATCATCGCCGTGGTGACGGTCGTGGTGACCGCGGTGTTTCTGGCAAAGCCGATGATCTGTCCGACGGGCTGCGAGCCCGGTGAGAACGTGCTGGCACGCGACTAGCTAGGGCAGCCGTACCAGCGTTTCCTCCAGCGGTGCCCGCTTTTGTTCCGGTGTGACTTTCGGGTAGCCATAGAAAATCAACCCGACGACGAACTCGCGGGTCTCGTCGGCACCGATCAGGTCGTAAAAGCGCGAGTCGCGGGTGATCGGCCCGGTTGTCCATTTCGTACCGAGCCCGCCTCGCCACAGGTACAGCGCAAAATTCTGCAGCGCGGCGCTGCACGCGGCGTAGTCCTCGCGTTCGCGCAACTCGTCGTCAGAGTGCTGACAGGTCACCGTCATCATGCCGGGAATCTGCGACCACGCCCGGGCTTTGAAGTCGCCGGCCTCAGCGCCCTTGCGCTCGGTTACGATATCGCGCACCAGCGACGCCGTCGCCGCGCGCGACTGTTCGCCCATCAGGTAAAAACGCCACGGCTCGGTGACGTGGTGATTCGGCGCCCAGACGCAAGCGTCGATCGCGTCCTTGATGAACGCGTCGGGAATCGGCGTCGGCAGGTACATGCCGACAGTGCGGCGACCACGGATGATCGCCTCCAGTTCACGCAGCTCAGCCGATTCAATGTGCGGTGTGGAGCTCATTCCGCCGTCTCACTGTCGACAGTCCGCTGACGCCGGTCAAACAGGCGGCCCAGCTTGACCCCGACGGCTGCCCAGACGCCGGCGATGACAGCACCTACCACCGCAATACCGGACAGCGCGAGACCGAATTTGGTGGTCAGCAGGGTATAGAACCAGGCGGTCGCCACATCGCCGCCGCGGTACACCACGGTGTCGATAACCGGTTTGGACTTGAAGCGGGTTTCGCTGTCAACGACCGTGAACAACATCTCTCGACCCGGTCGCGTGATCGCGTAGTTGCCGGCGCGTCGAACGATCTGCACGCCGACGACGGAGGCCAGCACCGGGCTCATTGCCACAACAACCCAGCCACCCAGCATGATGAGCGGTACCAGCGCCATGGTAACGGAGATGCCGAGACGGGTCGTGATGCGCCCGGTTGCGAACAAGGCCGTGACAGCGGCCAGCGAATTAACCGCCAGGTCGATCATGGCCCAGGCTTCGTAACGTGCAGCACGCTCCATGCCGGAAAACACCTTGCGAATCTCGTAGTAGAGGAAGGTGTTCATCGTCACGTACAGCAGAATGAACACGCCAATCCACAGCAGGTATGGATGCGTTACGAAACGCGTAAAGCCGGAAAACGGGTTGACGCCCAGCTTTTGTCCTCGCAGCAGGTCTTCCTGGCTGTCGTGATTGTTCAGTGACGTTGCCCGCAGGCGCTCAAGGCGCGACATGATCGGTATTGGCGACAGCAGCATCACCGAGGCAACCAGCAACATGTTCAGCGGGCCCACTTGCTCGCCAATCAGGGTCACGATCGCGGGGCCGGTAATAGCGCCGCCAATGGCACCGGTTGCAATGACGCTGAAGAGCCGTTTGGACTGCTCCTTGTTGTAGAGGCCGGTCATGAAAGTCCAGAACACCGACAGATGAAACAGCGCGAACACGCTGACCCAGACGTAGAAGGCCCGATTGACCAGGTCGTTGTCGCCAAGTGTCGTGCCGGCGATGTAGAAGCCGATAAACGTGGACGCAAACAGTCCGTACACGGTGGGAACGATGATCCGGAAGCGCACGCTGGAGACGACGATGCCGTAGATGCTCACGGCTATCGCGCTGAACACAAAAGTCGACGTCCACAACCAGCTCAGTTGTGCGTCGGTCCAGTCCGACGACAAGGCGTCGCGGCCGGCCCGTATCACGTAGTAAGCCGCCATCACGATAAACACCCACAGGAACGACAGGACGGTCGCCTGGGTTTCGTTCGGCTGGACCTTGGAGGCGGCGCTCAGTAAACGCTGGATGGCGTTTGGCGACCTTGCCTCGTGCTCAGTAGACGCGCTCACGCGATCAGTCGAGACCGAGCTCGAAGCCCGCCTCGAGCTCCTGCTTGGAATAAGCACGGAAAGCGATCATTGTCTCGGTCGCGACGATGCCGTCGAGGTGACGCATCTTGTCGCTAATCACGTCGGCGAGATCTTCGTTGCGAGGGACTTTAACGATGGCGACAAGGTCATGCCGTCCGGCGACGGAGAACACTTCCTGCACACCGTCCATGTTGACGATCTGCTCGGCCAGCGCCGGGATCCGGTTGGTCTCGGCTTCTATCAGGACAATCGCGGTAACCATCGGCTCTACCCCTGCGTGAGTGCAGGGGCGAAGCCTAGCACACCGCTCAGAGCTTGTTAGCGACCTCGCGGAGCTCGTCCGCGGACAGGCGTTCCTTGTAATCCGGGTTGGCATACGCGAACGCGATCTTGCCGTCCGTACCGATGGCGAACACAGCGGGCACGGGCAGGATGCCGTGCTTGTCGAGCGACGAGTCCTTGATGTCACGGCCGATAGCGCGAAGCTTCAGGCCGGTGGTCCGGGTGCGAAAAGCGATGCCCAAGGCGATCGCCGCGGTAGCCTCGGCATCGGAGAGCAACGTGTAGTCCAGCTCCTCGACATCGGTCTGCGTTTCCGGTCGCAACGAGGCAACCAGCTGCTCGGGACGATCACCGCTCAGGAACAGGACATCGATACCGTTTTCGTCCAGTTCAGGCAGGACATGGCGGAGCTCGGACAGGTGCAGGTTGCAGTAAGGGCACCAGCCGCCACGGAAGGTAATCAGGACCGCGGGGCGTTCGAGTGCGGCCGGGTCAAACTCGACGGCATCACCATTGACGTCACGAACCGAAAAATACGGCGCCGCATCCCCGACCTTGAGCGGCTGAATCTCGTCCGCGCTGTCAGCGACCGGAACGTCTGCGTGGCCGTCCTTGATGGAAACGCTGTACGCGAGGCTTACGGCCAGCGCGGCAACGAGAAAGAGGTTCAGCGCGACGCGCGCGCGATTGAAGAAAGCGGTCATGGTCGTCCTTGGAATGGGGGGTTCCGGGATCAAGACCCGGCAGTCACCGTGATTATTACGTCTGGCGGTAAATGACTCAATGACAGTCGGCCTCGAATCCGCAGACCGGATCTAGATCGCTTTTTCCAGCAAATCGGACAGCGGCGCGTCTGTAATGCCGCGGCAGCGCGCCTTGGCCCGGTACATCGCCTGGTCCGCTTCCCGCATCAGGCCGGTCAGCGTGTTGGCGTGATCCGGGTACAGCGCCAGTCCGATACTGGCCGCACAGCTTAAGGTCATGCCCTTGATGACGTAGTCCTCGCCCAGCGCCTCGGTGAGACGATACGCGAGCTTGTCAGCGACATCCGCCGTCACGTCCGGAACCAGCGCTACGAATTCGTCACCACCCGGACGCCCGATAATGTCTTTAGGGCGCAGCGACTTGCGCAGCCTGCGACCGGCAATGGTCAGCAACTGGTCGCCCACCTCGTGGCCGTAACGGTCGTTGACCGGCTTGAAATCGTTGAGGTCGATGAACAGCAGTGCCCCGGTCGCGTCATCGGCGCTGTCGGTCAGGTGCTGGGTCGCATCACGTTCGAAACCCCGGCGGTTCAGTACGCCCGTCAACGGATCCGTCCACGCCATGGATTCCATCTGGTCTTCACGCGCCTTGGTGTCGGTGAAGTCGATAAAGGTGATGGTTACATCGTCACCGGCGGGCACGAAGATCATCCGCAGCCAGCGTCGGTTAGCACCCGAGCGGTGGATCACCTCGCGATCGACCGTACGACCGCCATCCAGTGACGCCTTGATCTCCTTTAGCACTTCGCTGCTGTCACGCGATTCCATACCGTCGCAGGCGAGACGCACGATCTGTTCGGCCGACATGGCCATCAGTTCGTCGCTGTCTACGTCGAGAAACTCGCCGGCGGCGGGATTGGCGAAGATGCAGCGCAGGCTGGCGGCGTCGTGGCCGGCGTGTATCCAGCGCAAACGCACGATGCCGTTCACCGAATGGTCGATCAGCGTGCGCAGCAGTTTTTCGCTTCTGCGCACATCGCTCTGTGCGCGTTCGACATCGCTCACATCACGGAACATCAGCACTCGGCCGCCGAGAGCTGAGGAGCCGTCCTTGTTGATCGGCGACGCACGGACGTGCAGAAACCGACCCGTATCGGTGAGCAACTTCTGCGGTCGCCCCGACTCGAGCGCCGTAAACACGCCGGTGGCATCCTGGCCGAACATGTCGGCCAACGGACGACGCAGCGCATCGGATTCGCTGACGTTAAGCATCGTCTCGGCCACGTGGTTGAGACCCATGATGCGTTCCTGGTCGTCGATCACGACAACCGGATCCATCATGTTCTGGAACACCGTTTCATACGCCAGCGGCGCGAACTCGATCAGGCGCTCGCCAAGAATCAGCCACGCGTAAAACGGCAGCATCATGACCAGGGAGAACGGTACGTAGGATAGCGTGTCCGGACCGTAGCCAAAGTCATACGCCAGCGTGGTGAAAATTGGTATCTGGCAGGCGGCAACCAGCAGCAACAAGCCGCGGCGATGCGCCGGCGGCACCATCGCGCTGCGCAACAACAGGATGACCATCGCGACGCCGATCAGCGCATAGCTGTAGGGCGCGTGGACATACAGGAACCAGGGACCCCACTCTGCCGGACGGGTCAGGAAGTCACCGTCCGCGTTGGTGGCGGGCAGGTACCACATGAATTCGTGGTAGGTGTTGGTCGCGGCGAAAACCACCGAGACGAACGGGATCATCGCCAGCAACACGATCAGGTGCGGGCTGGTGCGGACCCCGGTGTATTCACGAAAGGTCACCAGCGCGACCAGCGGCAGCAGCGCCGTGCCGATGAAGTGGCCGGTCCGACCGATGGAGAAGACGTAAAAGGAGTCGCCGGACAGCAGTTCGATCGCACCGCCCATGACCCAAAAACTCATGACACAGAAAAGCGCGCCAAGCGGGACACTGCCCACTTCGCGTCGGGAACGCATCAATCGGAGACCGAGCATGGCGTACGTCACGGTGCCCGCGATCAATACGATGGCCAGGAGCGTATCCAGCATCACGCGTGTTCCATCGGGTTTTAACGGGAGCGTTATGTATCGTAGACGGGCGTCTCAGCGGGTTCTGAGACCTGTTTCTCAGGTTTATTTTCGACGCAAACCCTTAAAAACACGGGAATTTTGCCGATATGGACCGTATTGGCGGTCGGCGCCGGGATGCTCCGACCACGGCGAACCATCGCTAAATCCTTGACCTTGCTGGAAAAACTGCCAACCTAGTTGATCTCCAGCAGACGCACCGGGGGCGCCCGATGACCGAAGAGCTGAAAAACACCGTACGAATCATCCGTCGAGCCAAAGTCGCCACGGACGATCGGGGACGATCCGTCTGGGTTGATCCGGTGGAAACGGCCGAACTTGATCTTGTGTCGACGGCAATGCTCGAAACCCTGCTCAGCGGCGACGATGAAGCGACCCGCAAACACCTGCTGGACGTTGCCTCGACCAGTGATGGCCTGCTTGCGCACGATCCAGAGAAAGACGCCTTCGAAATCGTCAGCGATGACGATCTCCAGGCCGCGCTGGCGGCCGCCGCCGATTCTCCCGTTCCGGCGCCGACACGCAGCGCGGACGTCGTCTATGAAATCGACCAGACGGTTGACGACCTCGAAGAGCTGTCGCTGGTCAGCACACAGATGCTTAAAGCGATGCTGGATCCGGCCGCCGTCCCCGGCGGTACGCTGCTCGACGATGATGACATGCAGGTAGAGGAATCGAGCGGCGCCTTCGATCCCTACAACAGCAGCTGACTCACCCGCACGGGTCACCGGCCCGTCCTGTCGCCGCAAACTGTGGCGTAGTTCGCCGCACGCGGCCGCGTCGCCACGCACACTGTGGTCAGTATGAAATCGCTGTCCAACATCGTCACCCACGGCACCGTCGGCGCTGGTCTGAAGCTGCGAGCCCGCGCGTACGGCGGCGGTGGCATCGAGGACCTGCTGCGTGACGTGCTTGCGATGGCCAACGCGTCGGTCGACGGGCATCGGTATCTCGTTAACGGTGTTGATGAAGACGCGACAGGCCGTCGTCAGCTGCGCGATGTGCCGGAGGCAGACTTCACACGGTCGCCGTCTTACCTGACGCTGGTGGCCGAGTACATCGAACCCGCCGTGCGCATCAAGTACTACCCGGTCGACGTCCACGGCAAGCGAATCGGTGTGTTCGAGATCGGCGACTGCGCAGACAAACCCTACATGATGCGCAGCGATTACTCGAAAACCCTGCGGCGCGGCGATGCCTATGCCCGGGTTGGCAGCAGCTCGGTGAAGCTGGGTCGTAATCAGCTCAAGCGGATGTTCGAGGCACAATTTCGCGACGCCCTGTCGTCCGACCAGGTCGAGGTCGGCTTTGCCGGAGACCACATCACGAAGTTTCGCAGCCTTCAGACCTTCGACATTGCATCACTGCCGTCGGCGGTCGCCAGCGGCAAACTGCAGGAATTTCTTGACGTGCGCGACCAGGCCAGAAGCCGCGGCGAGACGTCGATGGTGGCGCGACTCACGCATGCCAGGCTGTATGGCTCCGACAGTCCTTACGAATACCGGTCACCCGATGAGCTTCAGGCAGAGCTTTCGCGGATTCAGGACGAATACGTCGATCACGATGAACGCTTCCTGTTCGAGGAACACGGCGAACGGTTGCAGATGGCCATTTACAACCAGAGCGAGGAAGCTCTGCGCAACGCATCACTGACTGTCGTCATGCCGGCGCACGAAGAATTCTTGGTTGCCCAATCTCTGCCCAAGCACAGCCGCGGCAGCGGCTTTGTTGCGCGCAGCGAGAAAGAACAAGCCGCCTATCCGACGGTCGCCGTGCATGAAGGTGCGATCCAGATCACCGCGATGCTCGGTGACGTAGCGCCGGGCGACATGGTTGACGGCTTTAATCAGCCGCTGCGGGTTTTCGCCGGCATCGGCCTGCGAGGACGGCGCATCGGGCTGCAGTACGTGTTGTCCGCCAGCAACCTTCGGAAGCCGGCAAAAGGAAAGCTCAGACTCGTGCTCTGACGAGCCGGGGGCCGCAGCGGCGCGCTATGCGTCGATCCACTTCTCGACAACGGGCGCCGTATAGCGCTCGAATCGCTGGATCAGGCGCACAGGGTCCGACTCCGCAATCAACATCGACCGGCTCTCGGGCTTCAGGAAGCCCTCCTGCTCGGCGTGGTCGAGGAATGCGAGCAGCGAATCGAAGTAGCCGTCAACATTCAGTAAACCGCAGGGCTCGTCGTGAAACTTCAGCTGGCCCCAGGTGATGATCTCGATCAGCTCCTCAAGCGTTCCAAAACCACCGGGCAAGGCAATAAAACCGTCCGAAAGCGCCGCCATCATCGATTTACGTTCGTGCATGCCGTTGACGATGTGCAGCTCGGTCAGCCCCTGATGGGCGAGTTCCTTTTTCATCAGCGTACGCGGCAGTATGCCGTGGGCCCGGCCTCCGCGCTCAAGCACCGCATCGGCGATCACACCCATGATGCCGGCCGACGCACCACCGTAAACCAACTCGATGTCGTGATTTACGAGGACCGTCGCCAGGGCATCGGCAGCCTCGGCATACACCGGCCGTACACCACGGTTCGAACCGCAGTAGACACACACGCGCCTCACGAACGGGCGTCCTGCGCCGCCTCGATGACGTCCGCCACCGCCGGCCGGTGTGCACGCAGTTCCTCCGGCGTCAGCGCGTCGAGCTCGTGCGGAAAAACCAGCCACTCGTCGGTCTCGTAGAGAAAATAATCCGGCGTCATGTCGGTTTCATTGCGTGTCGGCTTGAACCACGGCACGGCCACACGAATATCCTCTGGCGTGTTTTCCCTGGCTCGGCGGCGCAGCTCCTCGATAACGGCAACGATCGTGTTACCGGTGTCGAATACGTCATCAACAATCAGCAGGCGGTCGTCGTGACAGATTTTCTTGACGACGTAGTTCAGGCCGTGCACCGCAACGCTCGAACGCTGGTCAACGCCGTGGTAGGACGAGGTGCGGATGGCTATGTGATCGGACTGCAGCCCCCCGTAGGCGAGGACCTCCTGGACCGCCATACCGACCGGGGTGCCGCCTCGCCAGATGGCGATGATCATGGTCGGTTCGAAACCGCTCTCGAGAACTTTCAGGCCGAGTCGGAAAGAATCCTCGAGCAGGTCATGGGCCGAGAAGACATTTTTTTTCATAAGCGGGCGGTCCGGACTGAGGCGTATAATGCGCCGCATTGTAGCGCCGACAGCGATCTGATGAACAAACGATTTGTGCACGCCAACGACCTGCTGACCGACTCCTTCAAACTCGCGGTGCAGATTCTCGACGCGGATTTTCGACCGGACTTTCTGGTCGGTCTCTGGCGGGGCGGCAGTTCGGTCGGCATCGCCGTCCAGGAGGGACTCGATCACCTGGGGGTCGCCACCGATCACATTGCCATTCGCACCTCGTACTCCGGGGTCGAGCACTATTCGGACATGATCGAAAAGTCGGACTCCATCCGCGTTCACGGGCTGCAGTACCTGCTGGAGAATCTGTGCTCACACCACCGACTGCTGATCGTTGATGACGTTTACAGCTCGGGCTCCAGCGTCAGCGCCGTGATCGACCAGCTGGCCGCCAAGACCCGTCGTAACCTGCCCAAGGACATTCGCGTTGCCAGCGTCTGGTACCGACCCACGGAACGGACGCTGCGGGTTCCGGATTTCTATGTGCATGAGACCAGCGACTGGCTGGTTCTGCCATACGAGCTGATGGGCATGAGTATCGAGGAGCTGCGCGAACAGCGAGGTGATATCAGCAGCGTGATCGACCAGCTTGAGCAGGTAATGGCGGGTCGTCGGGGCTGAGGGCCTCCAGCCGCTTTTCATTGATCAGCAGCAACAGTTGCGCAGCCGCCTCTGCGTCGCACAGCGCACGATGGTGGCTTTTCAACGGGATATCGTAAGCGGCCGACAGATTCGCAAGGCTGTATGACGCATGCCCCGGATACAGCTTACGCATCGATGCGCAGGTACACAGCTTCGGCATCCGAAACGGTCGACCGAGACGTCGAAATTCGTGTGCGATAAAGCGATAGTCGAACTCGACGTTGTGAGCGACAAAAATCGCACCGCCGAGAAACTCTGCAAAGGCATCCGCGATATCAGAAAACACCGGCGCGCCCGCCACCATCGCCGGCGTGATGCCGGTTAGCCGCGTAATGTTCGGCGGAATACTGCGCTGCGGATTCAGCAGGGTCTGGAAGGTATCCACCGGCTGGCCGTTGACCACCTTGACCGCGCCGATCTCGGTGACCCGATGCTGGTCACCCCGCCCCCCCGTCGTCTCAACATCAACCACGACGTAAGCCTGGGCGGGATCGAGCACCCATCGAACGAGTACAACGTCGGCCCGGAAGCCGGCGCGGCGCAGCTGCTCCAGGCGCAGCAACTGGTTACGGCGCAAATGATCGCCGTCGGTTTTGATCTCGACAAAACGAACACCGTCGTCATCGATCACCATGAGGTCCGGATAGCCGTAACGCGCGGACAAATAGTCCTCGCAGAACCGCATTAGCAGCTGGCGAAGGCCATCGGCCGGCGCCACGTCGATCAGGGCGTGCATCGCGTCCAGAATTCGCTGGCGCCAGCGAAAAATACCGTTCGCGGTACCAAAGCGGGCCACACTGATACGCAAAAGGTGTCGCTTCAGCGCCTTGCGGTCGTCAAGCAACCGCAGTCTCTCCTCAATGGCGTCCGCGCAATCGGCCGCGAAGCGTCGCTCGGTCAGCGATGACGGCAGGCGCTCGAACGGGGAATGCCGGCGTGAGGCCTCACCGTCGAACAGCAGGTCCCAGAACACCAGGCCGAACAGAGTGCGCCAGAGGCTGTTTTCGACCCGGAAGGCCTGCTGCCCGCGCTCACGAAACCAGTCGACGGCGGCGCGCTCGGGTGAGCCGCTGTGCGCTTCATCGATATCGATGACGGCGGCGCCGCGAAGACGATCGGTCAGCGATGACGTTCGCTTCTTGCCAAACTTGCGGGCATACAGATCGGCGGCGAGCAGCGCTTCATCATCGGAGGCCGGCTCGTCAATGCAGCGTTCGAGGAATCGTCGAGCCTCCTCCCGCTGGCCGGTCGACAACAGCAAGCGGATCACTCGCTCGGAACACGGCGCCGACTCACCTCGCTGATAGACACGCAGTGCGGCGTAAGGATCGTCCTCGAGCGCACGGCCCAGCCGAAAAGCCAGCTTGTCGCGCAATCCCGCGGCAATCGTCGACTCCGGCGTTGGCCATTCGTCCACGTGCGCGGCGAGCCTGGTGGCCAGCGCGGCGTCGCGCCCAAGATCAGCCAGCCGGCGCGCAAAGAAATAGGCATCCACGGCATCGTCGCGGTCGGAAAAGCGTGCCTCGTACTGGTCGCCGGCGTCCTCTGCACGCACGAGGCCCAGGTCGCGCATCGTGAACTGTGACAACCCGTCCTGGATACGGCCGAAGAACAAAAACAGCATAAAGCGCACATCGTCGGCCCTGCCCTGCAGCAGGACGCCATCGGTCGGCAGCCATTCGAACAACTGCTCCGGCGACGTATGTTCGCGAATGAAGGCCAGCATCTCCGCTTTCTTCATCGTCGTCTTCATGCCGACGAAGTGCGGGCGAATCGCCGCCAGCAGCTGGGAGCGCGTCATGAAACCGAGCATCTCGTTGACGTGCTCGACGCCCGGCTCGCCAAGAAAGCCGGCCGCGCCCAGCTCATCGAGCAACGGCGCTGTGTGACCAAGCTCGGGATAGCGCAGCCGCGTCCTGGCGAACAGGCTGCCCTTACGATTGACCAGCCGCACATACAGGCACTGCGCGGGAAAACCGAGGCGCGAGAATGCCTCGCTAAAACGCCGCTGGCGCACGTCGAGCACGTGCGCGTAGTGAGTACTGACGAACGACAGCATTTCCAGGAAATGCGTGTGGTAATAGAAGGTCGGCAGCTCGGTGCGCCGCGCCTCCTCCTGCAGAAACTCGTCCTGGCTCATGGCTTGCGAGCAGTGCACCGCGGGGTTCGGGCCGCTCAGTGTGCCAGCACAGCCACCGGCTGCGCCACGGCTTTATGCAGGTCGGCTACCCTGCGGGCCTGGAGCCACTGGCTCGATGCGTCTGGCGTTCGCGGCGTCTAGTTGCCGCGCTTGAGCAGGAGCTCGCGACGGCCGGCCAGCGCCTTCATGCGACGGCGATCGAGAACGTCGGAAAACTGCGCCTCGATGACGTCATCGTCGAGTGCCTGCAGGCGTCGCCGCCACGCCTCGCTGACCGCGAGATCCACGTTGGACAGGTAGTCGGGGAAACCCCGCGACGTGGAAAACGCCTGATCATGACCGGTCAGAATCAATTGAAAGCCGCGATTTCGGTCGTAACGCGTTCGTTGTTGGGTGCGCGCCGCGTTGTGGATCAGCGCATCGAAGACATACATGTTTGCCCATTGATCCGACAATGAGCACATCGCGCCGCCGCCGCGGCCGCTGGCCGCACGTTGTTGCTCGTCTATGGTGCGCGGCACGAGAAATTGCAGGCTGCCACGGGTTTCGTCGATCGTCCGTTCGACGGTGGCGGGGACCTTGTCAAGACCGAGCAGTCGATCCAGCCGGTAGGCGGCAAGCTCGGGCATCACGCCGCGTCGCTGCGCAGGTGTAAACACGGCGTCGATGCGTCGCTCACCCATCTCCAGGGTGACCGTGCGACGACCATCACCGAATGAGCCACGCTTGACGATGTCACCGTCGGCGAGCAGCGCGAGTGTGTCGTCCAGCGACAGGAAGCCACCCGGTCGAGAGCCGACCTGTCGCGGGTGCTTCGCTACCCCGGCCGTTGTCTCACCGTTCTGACTGATGGTTGATAAGCGGCCATTCTCGATCAACAGCGCGTTGCCCTCACCGCCGTAGACGGCATTGTTCATGCCGGTGTCGATCTCGATGACTCGACCATCGAAGCGCTCGAGGATGGATCGATCGGGTGTTGGGGTATGACCGACCACCACGCGCGTTGCGCCGATCGCCTGCAGTGCGGCATCAAGGCGATCGATCTCGACCAAGCCACTGCAGGCGATATTGCCCCGGTACCACAGCGGCCCGTCCGGTCCGTGCAGGCGGGAATTACCCAGTTCGATAGCCCGCTCGAGACGCGCGATGCGTAGATCATTGGCGTCCTCGGCGGTGATCGTTGCGATCTGCGCCCTCATCAGACTCTCGTGATCAAAGTAATTGTCAGTTGGCAGCAGCAACTGATCGGCGTACAGGCTGCCGAGCAAGGTCGCGTAGTCTCGCATCTCGCCAACGAGGCCGACATTGACGCCGTCGAAGCCGAGCTCGCCCAGCAGAGACGACATGCCGGCGTGCACAAACGCCGTATCGTTGATCATGATCATGGCCGGCTTCTGCAACAACCATTCCCCGTACTTGCCGTTGTAAGCATAGCCGCGGCGGTGGGCAAAGAACCCGCGCGGGTAATCAGAATCGAAGGTCGCACGCTCGAGTTCACCGTCGCGCGCGACCAGCGCGGCATACCAGCGATCGCGTTCATCATCAGACGCCTCATCGCTAAAGGCCGCGTATTCGCCGGAAGCGACATAGCGCAGGTCGCCAATCAGCACCATGGCCTCGTGGTTACCAAGCAGGATATGCACCCGACCACCGGCGGCGGCAGCTTCACCCTCGAGTCGCATCAACAGGTCCATTGAATCGCGGGAGTCGTCGCCACGATCAAGAATGTCACCGTTGATGACCAGATGCGTTTCACCGGCCGACCAGCGCTGCTCTTCGTCGACGATTCCCGAGGCCGCGAGTGTTTTCAGGAATGCGGCGTGGGCGCCGTGTGGATCGCTGATCGCCACAACGCGCTCGACGCCGTCGAAGCGCCATTCGGCAGCGCTGGTGCTTGCACCGAGCAACAGCAGAATCAGGGCAATCATCGACGCAACGCGCATACATTTCTCCGCAAAAAAAGCTGACGCCAGTTTAGTGTCCGTGCCGTTGACGGACAAATGCCAGCTGGCGCTCGCGTGCTAGACTGAAGAAAAACCTCCGACGCACGGTGGCCTGCATGAACCCTCTCGAACTGCTACTGCTCAGCCTTGCGGCAACAACCGTTACCGGCGAACCGGATCCACTGTTCCAGTCTGACGAAATCTTGGACATCGAGCTGACAGCACCGTTCGCCGAGATCATGAAAACCCGCTCTGTCGACGAGGAAACGACAGGGACACTCGGCTATGTCGATGACTCCGGCGAGGTCGTGACGCTGGGCGTCAAGCTCCGCGCGCGCGGCAATTTTCGACGTAACCCGAAAGTCTGTGCTTTCACGCCGCTGCGGCTGAACTTCGCGAAGAAAGATGTTGAGGACACGCTTTTCCACAAACAAGACAAACTCAAGCTCGTGACACACTGCAAGACTCGCGACAAGCGCTACGAACAGGGTGTCATTCGCGAATACCTCGCGTACCGCTTCTTTAACGAGATCACCGATCTTAGTTTCAGAGTCCGCCTGCTTCGGGTGACCTATGTCGACCCGGATAACGCATGGATGTCCGGCGTTGCCCACGGAATTCTGATTGAACACAAGGACAGGCTCGCCAAGCGCACCGGCCTGACCGCGACCGAGGGCGTCGGACGCATCAAAACGAGACAACTGGACTTGGAACACACGGCACTGAGCTCGGTGTTCCACTACCTGATCGGCAATACCGACTTCTCGCCGATTTCCTCCAATGACCCGACCGACTGCTGCCACAATCACGCCCTGTTCGACACCGCTGACGGCAAGTACGTGTCGATACCCTACGATTTCGACATGTCCGGGTTCATCAATGCGCCGTACGCGAAGCCGAACAGCCGGTTTAATCTTCGCTCGGTCACGGTGCGCTTGTATCGCGGTCGCTGCCGGCACAATGCGCAGATGGAATCGGCGATCACCCGTTACCAGGAGACGCGTGATGTGTTCGCCGCGCTGCTCGCTGAGCAGGAGCAACTCGAAAAACGCGCGCGCCGGGAGCTGGTGCGCTATGTAAATGAATTCTACAAGACGATCGACGATCCGAAACGGCTGGAAAACCGACTGATCGACCAGTGCCTATAGCTCAGGCGTTGTCGCGTACCAGCCAGTCCCTGATGATCTTCGACAGCCGCGGGTGGATGTAATAGCCGACCGAGCTGTGCGGATTGGATCGGCCGTAGCGAACCGCCTGGTTGTAGATCCGGAAATCGCGAACCTGACTGACAATTCGGTGGCGCATCATTTTTGACAGATCGTCGGCAATCGTCCCGTCGTGACAGATGTAGTCATCCTCCGCCGACAGGTTCAGCCAGCTGATGATGTTGCCCGGGTAGCGCCGCATGCCCTGCT
Source organism: Pseudomonadota bacterium (assembly GCA_038747355.1). Classification (GTDB taxonomy): domain Bacteria; phylum Pseudomonadota; class Gammaproteobacteria; order Steroidobacterales; family Woeseiaceae; genus UBA1847. The sequence continues at coordinate 15,555 of JBCDJX010000043.1, forward strand.
CCTTCGCGCCCAGCAAATATCGGCGAAGAAAATCGTCGCACAGCGGCGAGCCCAGCGTGACAAAGGTGTCGATCTTCGAATCGGCGTAGTCACTGAACTGAGGATCACGCGAGAGCTGCCAAAGCACGTCGAAGGTGATGACGCTACCCATGCCGTGGGTCACCAGCATCAGACGATCACCGTCATCAATCGCTTTCACGATACGGTCGCGGACGCGTTCGCGCACCGCGTCTCCGAAACCGTCGGTGTTGCGGAGGTAAGCCGCAAGATCGGGCACTGCCCAGGATATCAACGGTAGTGTCAGTCCCAGCAGACCCAGCAGCGGCGCACAGACATCGGCAACGAATTCCTTCGTTGCGGTTTTGCCGGGCAGCATGTCGTACTGGCGAACACCGAATTTCTTCCGTGCTGTGATCGCCTGCAGCGCTTGCAGCGCGTTTCGCCGGTCACCGACATCCAGGCTTTCGTCGTAGCCATCGCTGCCATTCAGCAAGCGCTGATTGCCAAGATCCCCGTAGTAAGCGAATTCGTAACTGACCGTGTCCATCCACCGCACGTCATCCGGGTAGTCCCGGCGCACGCCGGACTTCAGCGCTTGAACAGAGATATCGCGCAGAGCAGCCTCCGACGGTTTCAGGGAATGCCCGTGCACCAGGATGATTTTGTTCTGGACGATGTGTTCGTCCGAGGTCGTCGTCATCGATCGGCTCAGTAGTCGTCGTCGGAAGAATCCCGGCGAGCCACCATCCGCAGCCAGGGGCCGGACAGGGTCTTGCCGTACTCGAGTCGCCAGATCACCAGCGTGGTCATGACAAACGCCAGTGAAATGACGAACGACGCGGCCACGGCACCTATGCCGGAGCCGAGGCCGATGGCAATCGCCACGAAGATATACATCGCGTCCGACGGTATCGCCAGAGAAAACCGAAAGCGCACCGCAGCAACGATTCCGGCGAGACTGAAAGCCAGCGCGATGCTGTTCATCACGATCATTGCAATGCCGGTCACAACAACCGGAAGGATTATGATGGTCTGTACGAACGACTGGTCGAGACGGGTACTGCGACTGGTGATGAAGTACGCCCAGGACACGGGAATGATGACGATCAGAGAGCCAAGCGTTGCCAGCGCCAGACGAATCGGGCCGTCCGGGTCCAGCACGGTGTTCTCGACGCTGGTGTGCACAGGCTCGAAATCGAGCTGGGGATAACTGGCCAGATCGCCGAGACCGCCGAGCGGCAGAAAGCTGACCAGCTCTGGAAAGCGTTTCACAAACATGACGGTCGCCGCGACAACTACTGCGTAGTAGCCGAGGATCAACATCATTGGAACGAACAAACGTGCCGATCGGCGCATACGCGACGTCACCCCATCACACCTGCGGCAATAATAACGCAATGCCGCGGCCACGGTGGTAGGCTTTGCGCGGATTTTTTCTAGGAACCCCTCATGAGCTCAGACGTACAGCTTCTCGGAATCAGCAACGCCATCGTCGATGTGTTGGCACACGTGAAGCCGGATTTCCTCGACAAACTGGGGGCCGTCCCGGGATCCATGACATTGGTGGACGAGCAACGCGCCCACGAGATCTATGACCTGATGGGACCGGCAACGGAAATGTCCGGGGGTTCTGTCGCCAACTCGGTCGCCGGTTTCGCGCTGCTCGGTGGCTCGGCCGCCTACATCGGCAAGGTACGCAAGGATCAACTGGGTGATATCTTCAACCATGACATGCGTGCGCTCGGCGTTGATATCCGACTGCCGCCGGCGGAAGACGGCGCGCCGACGGCGAGAAGCCACGTCCTGATCACCGAGGACGGTCAGCGAACCATGCAGACCTATCTCGGCGCGTGCACTGAACTGGCCGTTGCCGACGTCACAGAAACCACCGTCCGTTCGCCGAAAGTGACGCTGCTCGAAGGCTATCTCTGGGACATCGCGGAAGGTCCGTCACTGGCTCGACAGGCGATCGATATCGCGCGCCGAAACGGCACCACCGTTGCGCTGTCGCTGTCCGACTCGTTCTGCGTCGAGCGTCACCAGGCCTCGTTCGCCGCCGCGGTGGCGGACGGTGTTGACATCGTGCTGGCCGACGAGGACGAGATCAACATGCTGCTCGGCACCCGCGATATCGACGCAACGCTCGCGGCACTCGAGGGTCGCGACAATCTGTTTGTCATCACTCGAGCGGACAAGGGGTCTGTGGTTTACCAGCGCGGCGAGATCGTTACGCAGGCAGCGGACGCCGTCGACAAGGTCGTAGACACCACCGGCGCCGGAGACGCCTACACGGCAGGCTTCCTGTACGGCTGGGCAGAAGGCTGGTCGCTGGCGGATGCAGCGCGCCTGGGCACGCATTCCGCAACCAATGTCATACAGCGGGTCGGCGCGCGAGTCGACGCCGGTCTTATGGACAGCTTTACTCGCTGACGTCCTTGGCCTTGAGATACTCGGCCAGTCGCCGCGAGTAGTCGGCGGCCGGCACGAGTGTACGATCGGGCAAGCGCATTAAGTAAGCACCGGTCCACGCATTGTCCTGCCGGTAGTCGTGTTTATCACGCAGACCGGCGGACACGCGGAACAGGCTCTGGACGCGCAAGCTCGTCATCAGTGGTAGAGACGTTTCTCCGGGTCCTCGCCCGACTCGGCGATCGTGTCGGCCGGCACCTCGGTGCCCTCCGCTGCTGCGGCATCACCGGTCGGCTCGCTCACTACCGCGGCTTCGTCGGTGTCCGCGACGACAGCGACCGCCGGCTCAACCTCGCTAGAATCCGTGACCGTCTCCGGCACCGCTTCTGCGAGTGACTCCGCCGTCTCTACCTGCGTATCCTCGGCCAGCGCATCGGTCTCGTACGGCGTCGTCTCGATGACGTCCGAATCCTCGACATCGGTCGCCGCTGCAGCAGCCTCGACCGGCGGCTCAACCGGCACTGCCGGTTCTGCCAGCGCGGAAACCTGTGCGGGCTCCGGGAAACTCACACTGCCGCGTGCATCGGGCGCACACAGCGTCTCGGAGCCTGCGGCCATGTGTTCGTAGAGCTCCCGGTACTGTCGGCCGATCGCCTGGAAATGCGTAGCCGACTGCGCGAAGTGCTCCGTGACCTGCGCCTTGTAAGTGTCGAGTTCTGATTCTAGTTCCGCGACGCGGTCCTGTTGATCCTGCAACCGCCCCAGCCAATAGCCGATCCCGATGCCAAGCAACAATCCCGCGACTGCCAGTGCGGCCCAAACAACTGTGTCCATGCGAGTCTCCGATTTAATGCGCCAGAAGTTTCGGGAACGAGTGCAGATCCCGACACCTGTAGTGTAGACCCATCGACGATGGATTTGATTCCCAGCGCGCAAGGATTCATGAGCGCCGTGCGCAAACGCCGGTCAAATCAACAAAACAGGGCCGGACCGATAAATGGCAGAACGAAACCAATCACGAATCCGGCGCCGGCCGCGTACAGCAGCCCCTGCAGACCAAACAGAAAGAAACCGACGGTCCCGAAGACTGCCGCGAGAATGCCGCCGAACAGGAGACCGTTTCGCGACGCCCGTTTCGCGTCATCGACCAAGCCTTTACCGAGGTCGCGGGCAAAGCCGGCAACGCTTGAGGGGTCGCCCTTGTTGTTGTCGACCATGTGCTGCTCCTCGTTCAGCGCCGCGCAAAGCTGACAAACAGGTTGTTGGCCGGCATTTCGACGGTATCCAGGTGATCCAGGCCGGCACCGGCGGCGCGCTCGATAACCGCCTCGAGATCACGGATTCCCCAGCGTTCATCGCGATCTCGAAGACTCCGGTCGAAGGCCGCATTGCTGGGCACCGTCGCTTTATCCTTTCGCAGAAACGGCCCGTAAACATGCAACATCGAGCCCGACGACAGTGCCCGGCCGGCGCCGGTCAGCAGGCCGTTGCACGCCTCCCACGGCGCGATATGGATCATGTTCGCACAGTAAATTGCGTCCACCGACGTCAACGGCCACGGATGATGCGTCACGTCCAGGTGAAGCGGCGCCAACACGTTGTCGACGCCAGCCGCTGCGGCATAGCCTGTCACGGACGCGAATCCACTCGCATCAACGTCGCTGGGTTGCCAGCGAAGCATCGGCAAGGCTGCCGCGAACCAGGCGATGTGCTGGCCGGTGCCACTGGCAATTTCCAGAACGGTACCGCTGGCGGGCAGCCGCGCGCGAAGCGCGGCCAGAATCGGCTCGCGATTGCGTTCAGCGGCCGGGCTGTGTCTCAGAGTGGACGGCATGCCGAAGCACCATACCCGATGACCACCGGCGGGTGAAAATCGGGGCGGTTTTGTATCCAGATGTATTGGGCCGTGACTCTCCGCGGTTGTCCTGCTAGCGTGAAACTCCAACAAGAAGGGAGCCGGCCATGACCGCCAAGCAGTTTTTGATTATTGCGCTTGTTCTGACAACGACGATCGCGTTGTCCGCCTGCGCGACGCCCGTCGCCACGACCACACTCGCCGATGGCACCACCGCTTATCGCATCGATTGCGACAGCTCCGCACGCGGCATTAATTACTGTTTCGAGAAAGCCGGCAAATCCTGCGGCGCCGACGGTTACACCATCGTATCGAGCAGCGGCGTACGCCTGTCCACCAGCCGTGTTGCTGAAGGCGACCTGGAAACGTTGACGCGCGCTTACGAAAGCGACAGCAATAGCATCTATATCCGCTGCGGCACTTAGCCCCTGAGTGTCAGGCCCAGGTCGGGGCTTTGCCTCGGCCGGGTTCCAACCGCATCGTTTTGACGATGTCCGCGCTGTACTGGCGTGAGAACACCGTATCCACAACGTGGTAGTTCGCTTCCGCCCCGTCCGGGGTGAGCGTCAGCGTCGTAAATCCGCGATGCACAACGTCCGCAAACCAAATGTTCGAGTTTTTTTCCATCATCAACTCGGCGATGCGTTCACCGCTGATGCCGAGGTTATCAGCGTCGCCCGGTGAGCTGATCGACGTTGTGCCGATCTCAAGCGCGGCCGTCTGGCCGCTGCGCGGGTCACGAACCTCCATCGCCCACGCGGCGTGGGAATCGCCGGTAACAACAACCGGGGTCGAGCCGGTCGTCCGAAACGCGTCGCACATCCATTGTCGCTCGGCGTCGTAACCGTCCCAGCCATCGGTCGACAGCGGCAGGCCGAATTTCGAAAATTCGATATAAGGCCGAATGTACTCGGGCAGCTGGTCGATCTGCTCCCTCGTCATCTCATTCAGCAGGTTTGGCGACGCCATCTGCGACATCAGGACCTGGTTGCCGATGATCTGCCAGGGCTTCCTCGCGCGGGTCGATTCACCGAGCGTGGTCGTGATGAATTCCTTTTGCACATCGTCCATCAGGCGCCGTGACGGGTCCGCCAGCACCTCAGTACGGAATCGGCCTGTGTCCGGCAAATACGCAAATCCAGGCGGCAGATCGTCCGACTGCATGGACTGAATGCGCGCAAAATCCAGTACCGGCTGCGGCGACGCCTTGGTGAGATCGAACGGCACCGGAATCGTCTTCACGAAGGCCGGATCCAACGCTGCCGGGCGACCGCCCGGCAGCGCTATCGGGTTTTCCGGATCGCTGAAATCGAAATCGACGGAACGGAAAACCATCTCGTTGAAAGCGTCCGCGGGCTGCGTGCGAGCGGTATTGCGGGTTTCAAGCATGACCAGCGTCGCAAGGTCACCGATCTCAAAAGCCCGGTATATCGCCGAGCGATCCCGCTGCGCCGGCTCCCGAATCGGCATCCACTCATAGTAGGCCTGCACCGCTGCGGCTTTGCGCGCGGCCCAGTCGCCCTCGGAGGCGTCGTGGTTTTGTGCGCCGGTCACATAGCTGTCGTTCGCGGTCTCGTGGTCGTCCCAGACGGTAATGAACGGATGACGTGCATGCGCGTCCTGCAGATCGGAATCGGACTTGTACTGCGCATGCCGTGCCCGGTAGTCGGACAGGCTGACAATCTCGTGACCCGGTAAGGACTCGCGGCCCATGGCACGCGAACGCTGCGACGCGTAGCCCGCCTTGTCGTATTCGTAGAGATAGTCGCCGAGGTGCAAAACCGCATCAATACTGTCGGTCTGCGCCATCAGGCCGTAGGCATTGAAGTAGCCCGCCGGGTAATTCGAGCAGGAGCAGACGCCCAGCGTGTAACGACCGAGTTCGCCGACCGGCAGAGTCTTGCTGCGGCCCGTCTGCGACACGGCGCCCAGCGAATCAAAACGATAAAAGAACGAACGGCCGGGCTCGAGTCCATCGACTTCGACCTTGACCGTGTAGTCTCGCGCCGCCGTCGTGGATGTCGTGCCGCGGGCCAGGACAGTCTCGAAGTCCGGATCGCTGGCGACCTGCCAGTTCACGTCGGTCTCGCCGTCGAAGCGAGGCGTAACGCGCGTCCACAGCAGGATACCGGTTGCGGTCGGATCGCCGCTGGCAACGCCGTAATCGAAGCTGGCCGACGGGCTGGCGATGGCTGGTCGCAGCGCCAGCGCGAGGGCGACGCCCGGAACAAACCGTGTGACGAAATGACGGCGAGTGATGCTCATAGTGTTTCCTATGAATGCCGGGTCCGTGGCGATAGGCCGCGCCGCAGCATACATGAATCAAGGCGCATGATGATTGCGAGCGAATGACGGCAGGTTGGATCTATTCGGTGCAGTCGATCATCGCCCAGCTCACGATGCCTTGCGCCAGCAGCACGCGCTGCATGTGACGGCTGTGCTGCTTCCATTCGTCACGGCTCACGTTGCCGCCCCAGTAGACATGCTCGTCGGGGTCGATATCGGCCGGATCACCGGCCGCCTCGGCGCGCCGTGCGACCGCGCCGAAAAAGCAATCACGTTGCGACTCGGTCGTGAGCATTTCGAGCTCGTCGGGCAAGGTGATGTTCAGCTCTTCAAGAGTCAGCGGGCCACTGCCGAAACGATCTGCTTCAAAAAACGGCGGCGGCTCGCCGGTCGTGGCTTTGTCGCCGGGCGTGCAGGCAGTCAGCACGAGCGCCAGCAACATCAGGGCAACAGTTCGGTGCACGGCAGCCGGGTCCCCCGGACCACAATTACGCTTGTATCCACTCAATGGCTTTTTCCTCTTCTCGAAACACCATAACGTCGTTGGATTCGGATTCGCGAAACGCCTGGTAGATGCGTAACTGTCCGAAGGTCAGGTCCCTCGCCACCAGCACTGCGCCCCTGCCGCGAACAGGATCCCTGGTTTTGGCAACCGCCGCGAGCTCCATCAGTTCGTTGTACTCTACGTCCAGCTCGCAATCTCGCAGATCCCAGAGACGGCGCGGATGTCTGAGTGTACCGTCGACCGTGATTGCATCGAGGACGCCCATCAGGTCGGTTTTCGTTGCCTTACCGTGCAGCAGCACAGTGAGGTGCCGGTTGTCATCGCGTAGCTGAAACGAGAAAGCCATAGCGGCGATTGTAGAAACCTGCACAGCTCTGGTCTGTCCCCTGCGAGTCTAAACCGGCCGGGTCGCCGGTGGTTGCCAGACTTAACCTAACCCAACCAGAATCCCTTGCGGTGCGAGAGCCCCAGGATCTTTCGGCAGCCGGCACAAAAATACACGTATCGGCGCCCCAGCAAGGAATTGATGGAACGAAAGTGAATCGTGTGTTGCGGCTTTTCGCAAAACGGGCACAGCGGGTTGGTGTCGCGGCGCTCCTCGAGTGTCATCACGAGTGGCCTCTCCTTGTGACCTTGTCATAAACACTACGCCCGGGGCGGCCGGTTTATTCCCTACCAACACTGTCGTGTTCGCGGTTTTTGGCTTACTCGTCGTTGACTGAAAACGCGCGCAACACGCTGTAGGCGTCGCCGTCGGCCGTGATGACGTAGCCATTCAGCACCGACGCCGTGGAAACGGGTTGCACCCGGGTGATCCGGATCCCCTCGTCGAGCAGGGTTTTCTTGGTCACTTCGTAGGCGATATTGGCAACCTCGGCGCTGCGCCCGGACCAGGCGTCCGCTGTGGGTTTTGCGCCCATCATGAGGATGATGTCGCCGTTCTCGGAACCGGCAATCTTGTACTCAAAATCGGCCACCCGGACCAGGCGCGTCGCACCGGAAAACCCGGAGCAATCCTGTGTCAACCCGTAGGGTTTTTTGCAGCCCATCGACAGGCCGGAGATCGCGGACTGCCCCTGCGCGTCCGCCACGATCGCGGTTGCCGTGCCGCAGCCGCCAAGAATCAGCAGACCTGATGCAGCGAGCAGTCCGTTAAACAGGCTTTTGGATCGATACGTCATTGCGGTGCCTCCTCGGTTTCGACCGCCTCGTCGTTAAACAGGGACGCCATCACGCGCTCGACCACCACGTCGGTACTTTGGCGAGCCAGTGATGTCTGTTGCGATTGCGCCTGGGCGATCAGCGTGTTGTCTTGCGGGTCATAGATCGCGACGCGGAGCTCCAGGAGGTACCAGGTGATATCCCAGTGCCAATCGGCGGTAATGTCGAACACGTAGTCCTGGTCGCCGAACTGGACAGCATCGGAATTCTCCCCAACCCGATACCCCCGAGCCTCAAGATCGGAGCGCACAAGCGAGAGAATTTCCTCGGCATTTCGTTTCTCCTGCAGCTCATTGAGGTACAGGGCCTCGATGCCAGCAAGGTCAGCACCCGGCATTTCGAATCGAGACACATTGGTTGAACAGCCGGCGAGTAAAGCCACTGCGATGAGAACGGCACTGATGCGGATCATGGTCATCCCCCCTTAATCCTGGCGCGCACTAAATTTCGTCAGAACAGTCGCCGCGGTATGCCGCGGATCGACGTGTCCCATCCCCGACCAAACCATAGCAGGCTGTCGGGTACCGTGTCTGCCGCCGGCAATCAGGTGCCGATCGGATGCCAGGTTGTTTTGACTTCCTGCGTGTCGCGAATCAGGTAGGGGTTGTCCTGTGCATCGTCTGTCCAGTCGGACCGGGTGCGGGAGATGACGCGTTTGATGTTATCCGCGGCGGCGATCTGGATGTCCTTTTCCTGCTTGCGCGACGCATCGCAGTAGACGATAGCGTTGACGTCCATGTGCGACGCGAACTGGCCGGCGAGTTCCTCACGAAAGCCGGTCAGAAGGTTCACGACGCCGCCGGGCACATCGGAGGAATGCAGGACCTCGGCAAAGCTGATCGCGCACATCGGCAGGGTCTCGGAGGCCAGCACAACGCAGGTGTTGCCACCGACAATCGCCGGCGCGAGATTGGAGACGAGGCCGAGCAGGCTGGTGTCTTCGGGCGCCAGGATAGCGATAACGCCGCTGGGCTCCAGCACGGAAAAGTTGAAGTGCGACGAACTCACCGGGTTTACCGACGAGAAAACCTGTTGGTACTTGTCGGACCAGCCGGCGAAGTAAACAAGTCGATCGATCGAAGCATCGACTTCGTTGTCGGCCTGCCGCTGCGTCGAGCCCTGGGCGACCAGTTCGGCGACGAATTGATCGCGACGGCCTTCCAGCATCTCCGCGATGCGATAGAGGATCTGGCCGCGCAGGTAGGCGCTGGTCTTCGCCCAGGCGGGTTGTGCTTTGCGGGCGGCAACCACGGCGTTTCGGAAGTCCTTGCGACTGCCCTGGCACACGTTGGCGAGCAGCTCGCCCGCCGGGTTTTCGAGTCGATAGTAGCGACCGGACTCCGTGCGCGGAAATTTGCCACCGATGTAGATTTTGTAAGTCTTGGCTACCGAGAGACGCGACATATTCAGTCCTCCAGCTTCAGGTACGCATCGAGGCCGTGCAGGCCACCTTCGCGACCAACGCCGCTTTCCTTGTAACCACCGAACGGAGATGTCGGGTCGAACTTGTTAAACGTGTTCGCCCAGATCACACCGGCGCGCAGGCCCTGCGTCATCTTGAAGATTTTCGCGCCCTTGTCGGTCCACACACCGCCGGAAAGGCCGTAAGGGGTGTTGTTGGCTTTCTCGAGGCCCTCCTCGAACGTTCGGAACGTCTGGATCGCCAGAACCGGGCCGAAAATTTCCTCCTGCACGATGCGATTCGACTGCGAAACGCCGGTGAACAGTGTCGGCGGCACCCAGAAGCCTTTGCGCGGCAGTTTGCAGCTCGGCTGGAAGAGCTCGGCACCTTCGCCTTTGCCGATCTTCAGGTAGTCCCGGATGGTTTCCAGCTGACCTTTCGAGTTAATCGCACCGATGTCGGTGTTCTTGTCCAGCGGATTGCCGACGATCAGGGTCTGCATCCGGTCTTTCAGCTTGGCAACCACTTCATCGGCCACCGACTCCTGCACAAACAGGCGCGAGCCGGCGCAGCACACGTGGCCCTGGTTGAAGAAGATGCCGTTGACGATCCCTTCGACGGCCTGGTCGATCGGCGCATCGGCGAAGATTATGTTCGCCGCCTTGCCGCCGAGCTCCAGCGTGTATTTCTTGCGGGTCCCGGCCAGCGCCTTTTGAATCAGGCGACCGACGTCCGTTGATCCGGTAAATGCGATCTTGTCGATTCCCGGGTGATTGACAATCTCGGCGCCTGTTTCGCCGGCACCGGTGACAATATTGACGACACCCGGCGGCAGTCCTGCATCGGCAACGACTTCCGCGAGCTTCAACGCGGTCAGCGGTGTGGTTTCCGCCGGCTTCAGTACCACGGTATTGCCGCAGGCAAGTGCCGGTGCAATTTTCCACGCTGCCATCAGCAGCGGAAAATTCCACGGGATAATCTGACCGGCAACACCGAGCGGTTTGGCGTTGCGGTTCGGGAAAGCGTACTCGAGTTTGTCGGCCCAGCCTGCGTAATAGAAAAAGTGCGCCGCAGCGAGCGGGATGTCGACGTCGCGCGCTTCACGGATGGGCTTGCCGCCGTCCATCGATTCAATGACGGCAAATTCACGCGCACGCTCCTGGATGATGCGCGCGATTCGATACAGGTACTTGCCGCGCTCGGCCGGTTTCATTTTTGACCAGACCTTGCGATGGGCCTCGCGCGCAGCTTTGACCGCCTTGTCGACATCGGCAGGTCCGGCTTCAGCGACGCTGGCCAGCTTTTGCTCGGTGGCGGGGTTGAGCGTGTCGAAGGTTTTACCGCTCGCGGGTCGAACGAATTCACCGTTAATAAACAGATCGTATCGCGACTTGATGCGCACGTGGTCGGTGCTTTCCGGCGCAGGCGCGTAGCTCCAGCCGTCGTTAAATGCGAGCGTGTTCTCGGGCGCTGCCATGACTTAGTCCTTGGAGAAGTAGTCGGCAGACTGGTAGACACCGGTCTGCTGTTTCATCAGTTGCATGAGTACGTCGTTCGCCAAGGAACTCGCACCGAAGCGGAACCACTCCGGCGTCATCCAGGCATTGCCGAGGGTCTCATGCAGCATGACGAGATAATGAATCGCGAGTTTCGCGTTGGAGATGCCGCCGGCGGGCTTCATGCCGACCATTCGACCGGTGTCGTAATAGTAGTCACGGATGGCCTGCAGCATCGTCAGGGTCACCTGCATGGTCGCCGCGGGCTGGATCTTCCCGGTCGAGGTCTTGATAAAGTCAGCACCGGCGTGCATCGCGAGCACGCTGGCCTTGCGAACGCGATCCAGCGTTTTCAGCTCGCCGGTTTCAAGAATCACCTTGAGGTGTGCATCGCCGCAGGCGTCCTTCACCGCAACGATTTCGTCAAACACCGCCTGGTAGTTGCCGGCCAGAAATTCGCCGCGTGAGATCACCATGTCGATTTCGTTGGCGCCGGCCTCGACAGCCATGCGGGTGTCTTCCAGCTTGATATCCAGCGACGACATCCCGCTCGGAAACGCGGTCGCCACAGATGCGATGTTGATGTCCGTGCCGGACAGGGCATCTTTTGCAACGCCCACCATGTTGGGATACACGCAGACGGCGGCAACGCTGGGCAGGCCCGGCATCGCGTCATGCAGGTGCATGGCTTTTTGGCACAGCTGGCGAACCTTGCCCGCGGTGTCCTGGCCCTCGAGGGTTGTCAGGTCAATCATGCTGAGCGTGAGCTTCAGCGCGTTGATCTTGGTGTCCTTTTTGATGCTGCGCGACTGGAAGCGCGCAACGCGTTCGTTAACTCCGACCTCGTCCACCGTGGTGACACGGGACAGGTCAGGCATCCGCAACGGTAGTACTGTCACACTCATGGCATTCCTCAGGCGACCGCCGTTTCGAGGGCGACCTTGATCATGTCGTCAAAGGTCGTGGCGCGTTCGTCGGTGGTCAGCGCCCCGCCGCCAAAGATGTCGTCGCTGACGGTGCAGATCGCCAGGCACTCCGCACCGAACTCGGCACAGATCGGGAAGATGCCGGCGGCTTCCATTTCTACGCCGTAGACGTTGTATTTCGCCATCGTTTGAAACATATCCGGATCGGGCGTGTAAAAAAGATCCGCCGAGAAAACGTTGCCGACGTGGTAACGAACCTCGTGTCGTTCGGCAATGTCGACCGCTTTGCGGACCAGCTCG
>JBCDJX010000044.1:0-27693 GCA_038747355.1 Pseudomonadota bacterium
CTCCAGCGCCTTCAGGTTCTCGTGAACCTGCTCGACGCGGCTCGCGCCGGTCAGCACGGAACTCACGTGGGCATTCTGCAGGCACCAGGCGATGGCGAACTGGGCAAGCGATGCGCCCATGTCATCAGCCAGCGGCTTCAGAGCCTGCACCTTGCGGTTGCGATCGGCATCGACCAGCTGCTCGGCGAGCCACTCGTAACCCTTCACGCTGGCGCGGCTGTCTGCCGGAATACCGTCGCGGTATTTGCCGGTCAACACCCCTGAGGCCAGCGGGCTCCAGGTTGTGGTGCCATAGCCGCGCTGCTGATACACCGCGTCGTAGTCACCGCCAAACCGGTGCTGCTCAAACAGGTTGTAGACCGGTTGCTCGACGACCGGTTTGTGCAGGCTGTTGGCCTCGGCGAACGCCAGCGCCTCGATGATCCGTGACGCCCCCCATTCAGAGGTCCCCCAATAAAGTGCCTGGCCGCGCTCGATGATGCTGTGCATGGCGCGGACGATCTCCTCGATCGATGTATCGGCGTCGTCGCGATGGCAATAGACGATATCGACATACTCGAGGTCGAGGCGCTGCAGCGACCCGGCAATGCCTTCGAGCAGGTATTTGCGCGACAGCGTGTTGCGCTCAAGCGGGGTGTCGTGGATGCCCCAGTAAAGCTTGGTCGACACCAGGTAAGACCCTCGCCGCCAGCCCAGCTGCATCAAGGCCTTGCCCATCACGCGCTCGGACTCGCCCGCCGCGTAGGTCTCTGCATTGTCGAAAAAGTTCACGCCGGCAGCGTAGGCCGCGGCCATCAGATCGACGGTGCTGGCAACGTCTGTCTGGTTAGCGAATGTCACCCAGGAGCCTAAGGACAACTCACTTATCCTGAGACCGGTGTTACCCAGCTTGCGATAATGCATCGGCCGCTAGTCCTTGTCGTGTTGGTCTTCGAGGTCGGCAAGATCGGTGATCAGTCGATCCTTTCTGAACTGCAGCTCCTCCAGCTCATCGTCACTCAGACCGCCGTCATCGACGGCCGCTTCAAGCTGTTCGTTGATCGCCTCGATCTCTTTCTTGACGGTCTCGATGGTTGCGGCCGATGCCGCCTTGTCGAAGATCACGTCTTCCGCCGACGGTGTTGCCTCGCCGGGCAGTGAGCGTGCCACGACGGGAATCACCGGCGCTTCCGGATCCAGCGGGCGCTGGTTCATGAAGCTCGGCGAGACGATCTCGATACCGGCATGGTGCAGGCAGTCGAGCATCTCCGTACGCAGCTTCGAGCGAGCGGAGATCAGGCTGCTGACGTCGGTCAGCAGACCGGCCAATTTGTAGGTCACCGCAAAGTCGCCGAGCTCGCGTACCTGCACGAACACATCGCTCAGGCCGGCGCGCTCGGCCGCCTCGGTCAGCGACTGGCTCACTTTCTGGTGCGGTACGTCGTAGCCCAACGACACCTCGGCGGCAATCACGGTGCCGGAGGAGCGCACGACGTGCAGCGGCTGGGTGACCATGCTCAGGTTTGGCACGGTAACCAGGTCGCGATACTCGGTCTGGATTTCGGTGTGCAGCAGATCCATTTCGGTGACCCGGCCCGTAATGTCACCAAGGCTTATCCAGTCGCCCGGACGCGCGCTGCGAATCACCTTGAGCATGATGCCGGCCATGATGTTGCCGATAAAGGTTGTCGATGACAGGGCAATGGCGGCACTGAGCAGCAGCCCGATCAGGCTCAGCAGCTGGCTCTGCAGGGTATCGCTGATCGGCAGCGCGACAACGATCATCAAAATGGCCACGAAGCTGGACAACATCATGATCATCTGGAATTTGAATTGCGCGTCCGGCCTGTCCTTCCAGCGACGCTGCAGCGTCCGATTCATGACGGTCAGGACGACCGTGACGACAAAGATAGTCGCCAGCAGTGGTACGAAGCGATCGAGCCCGGTTGCGAATTCGATCAGGGTTTGCATGGCGTGCGTCGCTCGGCGATTGGCATGCCGGCACTATACACGCTTGGGAAAAAACCAGCGCCCGCCACGTCCCTGTGGCAGGCACCGGAAGGACACCACTAGAAGTGGAAGCGGAAACCGATGGAAATCACATCGCTCTCGGTTTCCTCCAGCTGGTAGCGCGTCCAGTCGCCGACCAGGCTGAAATTATTGGCCAGCTCGACTTCAGCGCCACCGCCGAAATAGAAATAGCCATCGTCCTGAGCTTCACGGATAAAGTCGTCGAAGATCGAATCGCCGTCATAGAAGAACAGGCCACCGCGCCCGAGCAGGCGGACGTTCGGTGCGAGGCGTGCTCCGACATTCGCGCCGAGATACCAACCGTCGGCGTCCAGCCTGAAGCGTGCCGGCGTGGTTTCTTCGAAGGTGCCAAAGCGATGGTAACCACCCTCCAGCCCGAAGCTGTCGCTGAAGTCGATACCGACGCCAATGCGATAGGCCGAACTGTCCTCGTCGACATCGACGAGATCAAAAGAGTCACTCAGTGTGGCGTTGCCCAGCGTTGCGGTGACGTAGGGACCACCATCAGCCAGGGCGCTGCCCGACAGCGCGACGAGTAAGGCCGCGATGGCTGCTTTTTTCACGTTTCTCTCCTCCCGATAGAATGCCGACACCGTGTCGACAGGGTGGAGTATTGATGCGCTTACCTGAAAGCAGGCTGAACAGCCCTTCAGGTTCTGCGGTCGCAATGCGCCCGCACCCGGCGTAGGATGACTGCGCGCGGCCCTCGGAGCAGGCGGCCGCCGAAGAACACAGAGGGGGAGGCGAACATGAAGATCATCGCCAATAACAGGGGGCTGCCGAAACCGGCGCTGTTGACCATCGCGACATTCGGCTGGGCGTTCATGTTGTTCATGGCGTATGTCGTGTTCCAGGACTCGATCATTCGCACCGGATTTGCACTTGCCGTGCTTGACGGCAAAGTGCCGGCGGAAATCAATCCCTTCATCGATCGCTACACCGCGCACCCGTGGCAGACCATCGCACACTGCGTATGCGGTGCCGTGTTTGCGGTACTGGGCCCGCTGCAGTTTGCCGCGCCGTTACGACGGAAATTCCCGATCGCCCACCGGATCAGTGGACGGATTTTCCTGCCGATCGGCATCATCTCCGGTATTGCGGGGCTGACGATGTCGGTCAGCTTCCCGATGTTCGGCTACAGCTTCAATCAGCTGATCGGTGTGGTCGCATCGGTGTTCATGATTTTCGCCTTCGTGCACGCCTACCGACTGGTCCGCAAGCGGCGTTTCGCCGAGCACCGTGAATGGATGATGCTCGGCTTCGCCGTCGGCATGGGCGTCGCGTTGTTCCGGGTATTGCTCGAGTACGTGCTGCAGCCGGCGGGCATGAGCTTCACCGATGCCTGGAACATCGTCACCGCGGTCAGTTTCCCCGCGATGCTGGGCGCAGCAGAAATCTGGATCCGGCTGACGCGACCGAGGCGCTCAGTCGATAACGCCGTCCCGTCGGGCGTCCAGCCACAGGCGTAGATTCGCGGTCACGAAATCGGCAGCGTCCTGCTGCACAAAGTGCCCGGCGCCGGGCACCGTGATCAGGGTCAGGTCGCTGTCGATCCAGTCCCAGGTGTTGTTGAGTCCGTCCGAATGCAGCGCCCGATCTTCGAGGCCGTGGAACATCAGCGTGGGGATATCGATGTTCGGTGTGTCCGGCCAGTTTCTCGGTTCGTCCGCCCACAGGTCCGGGTAGTTCTGCTTGTAGTAGGCAAGCATCGCATCGAAATCGGAACGCTCGAAAGCTTCCACGTAATTTTGTTTTGCCGCCTCGTCGGTGACCCAGCCGGACAGGGTTTGCGGCGTCATCGGAAAACCGAAGAACACGTCAGGGTCGTCCGACGACCCCTCGCGGAAGACTTTTGCGTAGCCAGCCTGCGCCAGCGCCTGCGGATTGTTGCTCATTGCGGCGGCCATCCCTTTCGGATGCGGCAGGTTTAGGATGACCAGCTGGTCAACCAGTTCCGGTGCGGCGAACGCGGTGCTCCAGGCGACGACGCCACCCCAGTCGTGGCCGACGACGGTCGCACTGTCTTCACCGAGGTGGCGAATCACCGCCATCACGTCGGACACCAGCAGGCGCATGTCGTAATGCTCGATACCGTCCGGTGAATCACTCTTGTTGTAGCCACGCTGATCGATAGCAACGACCCGATAGCGATCGGAGAGGCCCTGCATCTGGTGGCGCCAGCTGTACCAGTAGTCCGGAAAACCGTGAATGAAAACAACCAGCGGGCCGGAGCCGGCCTCCGCGTAATGGATGTTGACGCCGTTGCTGTCGGCGAAGCCGAAACTGATCTCGGTGCCGGACGGTGGCTCAGCCGACACCTGGGCGGTCTCGGTCGGTGGCTCGGGTGCACTGCAGGCGACCAGCAGCAGGCCAAGCGCGGCGGCGGACAGGTTTCGAATGGCAGACGGCATCTCACTTCTCCCCGGGTGGATGGAGAAGCACTGTACCTGTAATTGCGTCTTTGCGGGGGGCTGACTCGACTTAGCCGGCGCTGGCCACTACCAGCAGCGGCCCGGCCGACACAACCACACCGCCCGGCTTCTCGCGGGTGATTGCAAACGCGACCGGTTTTTCGACCGCGAGTTTCGCCTTAATCGGCACAACCACTTCACCGGCGCCCGCGGGAATGTCGAACACGCCGCCGTCGACGGGGTTGCTGTCCCGGTCCGGATCGACCACCCAAAGCTGGTACTGCGACTGTGCGGGGTCGTTGACCGGCATGCCGGCAAGCCTCAGGTAGCCTTCCTGGCGATCATCGTTCCAGACCACATCACCGGTAACCTGCGCATAGCGCGGATCGTCCGGTTGCGCCCACGGCAAGGTTTCAGTCGCCGCATCAGCGAGCAACTCGAAGCGCGCATCGGCCGGCGACTGCAGCGACTCGCCGGTATCGATCAATACGCTGGCCAGGAGCACAACCGCCAGCATTGCCGCGACCGCCCAGCCTGGCTCGAAAGCCCGCGTGCGTGGCGGCAGCTCGACGACTTTGCTGTCGGTCTCGCTGTCGGCGAAAAAGCGATCGGCGTCCGCACGCAGCTTGTCTTTCAGGTGCGCCGGCGCGTCCTCGGTATCCCGCGACGCGCGCAAGGCCAGCGCATTCGCCGCGGCCGCCGCCGCCAGTTCATAATCATCGGTGTCGGCAAATCCATGCTCATCCAGCAGCGTCTTCAGCCTGTCGGCTTCGTCGCCGGACAAGCCTTCGGTTGCTCGCCGAAGCAGAAGGTCCTCGATTTCCGGGTGCCTGTCGTTCATGTAGACGTCCTGTCAGCGCGCGCTGGCTCACCCAGCGCGTCGCGAATCTTCGTTAATCCCCGTGTCATGTAACTCTTGACCGTCCCCAGCGGGATGCCGGTCTCCTTCGAAATCGCCCCGTGTGACATACCGAGCCAGGAGGACATGTTGATCACTTCCTGTTGCTCGGGCTTCAGTGTTTTGAGCACATCGACAACCCGCTGCGTCTCTGCGGACGCTTCCAGTACGCGTTGCCCGTCCTCGCTGAGCGCCGGTTCCATCTCATCGAGCGGCTCCGACAAGGGCTCTCGATCCAGCTTGCGACGCCGGTCTATCAGGCGACGCCTCGCCAGCATGGACACAAACGTTGCCTCGCCGGCCTTGTCAGGATCGTAGGTCGCTGCGCGCTCCCACAGCTCCATGAAAATCTCCTGCACCGCCTCCTCGGCATCCGCTTCGTTGGACAGGAATCGGCGCGACAGGGACCACACCAGACCGCTGTAGGTCTCGATGCAGTCGGTGACCGCCTGTCGATCTCCGGCGGCGATACGTTGCAGTGTCGTCGTCAAACCTTGGTCCTTGCGCGAAAAGACGGACGGTGGGCCGAGCCACCGTCCGTCGAGAGCTTAGCGAGAGTTTTCTCGCATTGGCAGCCTTAGCGCGCCATTGCGCTCATCTGGCCACCGTGCAGCGAGTCGTTGACGTCGTCGAGCGCGTAACGCAGCTGCCATGCGCTGGTGCGCATGTTGCGCGAGCTGGAGGCCTGGTCGAGACCGACCTGCAGGCGCATGCGCTCTTCGGCGTTCAGACCGCCGCTGCGGATCAGCTGTTCGGAAACCGCCTTGTACACGGCGACCGTAGCGGACGCATTGCCGTGGTTAAACATGGGCACACCCTTGTCGATCGCGCGGCGAATGGCGTCCGCGGAGTCGGTGCGAGACATCTGTGCCGGCGGCAGGATGACGCGATCAATGACGTGTACGACGCCGTTGCTGGCATCGATGTCGGTCGTCACGATGCGCGCGTTCTCGATGTTAAAGCCGCCTTCCGTCTGGCTGATGACCGCGTCAACGCCGGCCAGCGTTTCCAGGCGCGCGCCGTCAGCGAGAGCGCCGGAGCCGACCTTGCCGGCAATGACGTGGTACTTCAGGATCGTCGCGAGCTGGTCTTTGTTTTCCGGCTTCAGCAGCGTTTCGATCGTGCCCGCGGGCAGTGCCGAGAATGCCTCGTCCGTCGGTGCGAACACCGTCAGCGGACCGTCACCCTTCAGGGCGCCGGCGAGGCCGGCCGCTTTGGCCGCCGCAATCAGCGTCTGGAAGGTGCCGGCGTCAGCCGCCGTATCAACGATGTCCATTTTCTTGCCATGACCCGCCAGCGCCGGTGCCGTCAGGGCCAGCGCGGCAAGCGTAATGCCTACTTGCTTGAAGATTTTCATTGGGGATTTCCTGGTGTTGGTTACAGGACCGCAGGGGGATGCGGGCTTACACATGTATTCGAGGCCGACGTGGATTTGGATGCAGGCGATGTAAAAAAAAGCCAGAATGCGTCCGCCCGGCATCGCCAAAGGACGTTTGAATGAGCGAACAACGCACGCTCGAAGAGCAGCTGGATGAATTCCGCACACGGCGCTTTCTCGCCACGCCGCTCGCCGGCATGTTCGTGTGGATAACGATCGGGGTCATCTCCCTGTTCGCATCGCCCTTCGTCTCAGTCTGGGCGGTGTTCATCGGCACCGGGTCTATCGTGTACGTCGGTATGCTGCTGTCAAAGTTCACCGGCGAAGACTTCATGGACAAGTCGAAGCCGAAAAACCGCTTCGACGCGCTGTTCCTGTTTACCGTCGGACAGGCTCTTGCGGTGTATGCCATCGCAATCCCGTTTTTCCTCGTCGACTACACGTCCCTGCCGATGACCGTCGGCATTCTCACCGGCCTCATGTGGATCCCGTTCACCTGGCTCGGCAACCACTGGATCGGCGTCTTTCATACGGCATCACGAACACTGTTGATCCTTGCTGCCTGGTACGCCTTCCCGGATCACCGTTTTACGCTGATTCCGCTGATCATCGTTGTCGTGTACGCGGTGACCATCGTCACCCTCGAAGCGCGCTGGCGGCGGGTCAACGCGTAGAACCTTTCCCGGTGTCGCGACTCACAGACTCCGGGGAGTACAAACAGGGGAACATCATGAGACTTCTAATCGCAGCCAGCCTGCTGCTGTGTACCAGTGCCTTTGCCGGCCCGGGCCATGCCCACGATGACGCCGAGGGCTGTATGCAAGGTCCGATGGCCCAGTTCGGCCGTTACATCGGCGACTGGCGCATTGACGACGAGACGCTGGCGCAGGACGATTCCGGCTGGAGCGAAGGCGCCGGCGCACGCTGGCGATTCGAATGCGTGGGTGGCGGTGTGGCCGTGCAGGATTACTGGATGCCGTTGACCGGTGGATTCGGCACCAACCTTCGAACCTATAATCCGTCAACCGACAGCTGGGAGATCGTCTGGACCGCGAAGCTTTCGCCCGGCCTGCAGCGCATCAGTGCCCGTGAAAACGAAGCCGGCGAAGTCGTTATGAGTATCGACTACCCGACCCCGCCGCAGCCGCGTCGTATCATTTTCTACCCGCCGAAAGACGGCGGCTGGAACTGGGCTATGCAGTGGTCGCTCGACGAAGGCAAAACATGGTTCGATGTCTACCGCATCAAGGCAACGCCCTGGGTCGACGACTAGCGGCGGATCGCCACCAGCTCGATCGTTACCGCCAGCTCATCAGCAACACCCAACAGACCGCCGAGCGCGCTGAAAGGCTGCAGCGCAAAATCTGAATGCGACACGACGAGCTCTGCCGACACGCTGAGCCGGTCGTCCTGCTCAGTTAACGACACCGGCACAAGGAATTCCGCCGTCGTGCCGCGGACGGTCGCGGAGACCGCAAAGATGCCTGGCTCGGCAGGCCGGACCGCCAGGGTCACCCACGCGTGCTCCTCCGGCCCGAGCACCTTCAGCATGTTGGTGTAGGTTCCTGCGATATCCGACTCGGACGGTTGCGTGGCCAGCGCCAGCCGCTCACGGTATGCCGGCTTGTCGACGATGAGCTCGCGCACGGCGAACGCAAGGTCAGCGCGCGAGCGATCCGGTTCCTCGTGGATTTCGATAACACCCGCGAGCGTTTCGCTGGCTATCGCATGGTCATGGCCGAAGCGGCTGGCCCGGCCGCTGCGTCCGGTTTTTACCAACAGCAGCGAGCTGGACGGATCGACGTTGTATACGCGACTCGCGGCGCCGGACGCCGGGTAGTCGGGCAGCGGCGGACGAGAGGTCTCATCCGACATCGGCGTGGTCGGACCGCAGCCCGCCAGCAACAGCATCAGGGTTGCGAGCGCCGCTCTCACCGGCTGAGTGTCACCGCAAACCGGACGACCACCTCGATAGCGATGGACTCGCCCGTCGACCACTCGCCGGAGCCGACGTCGAACTGCGTGCGATCGAGCGTGAATTCGCCACTCATCGTTGCCGTATCGCCGTTCTCTGACCACGTGATGGGGACGTCAACGTTCCTCGTGATGCCTTTCAACTCCAGCTGACCACTGGCCACGAGTTCGCCATCGGCACCCGCGGAAAAACGTGTCGCCTCGAATCTTGCCGCGGCGAATTCGGTACCGAACCAGGCCGCGTCAAACAACACCGCGTTCATTTCATCATCGCCGAGATCTGCTTTGGCGAGGTCGATGTCGACCGCCAGCCTCTCGCCATCGATGTAGACGACCGAGAACGACGGAAATTCACCCGGCAACGGCGCGCCTTCGAACACGGCTTCGAAATTCAGGGTGCTGTCCTCCGTGCTGCGCCATTCAGCGAGCGCAGAGGTCGACAGCAGCAACAAACACAAGAGTCGAACTACCAAGGCAACATCCTCTTCAGCGTGTTGTTCTTAATCAGGAAGTGATGCCGTAATGCGGCCATCACGTGAACAATTACCACGACGGCCATCGCCGTCGTCAGAAATCCGTGTGCCTGCGCCGCCAGCTCGCTGATGGTTTTGTCGGCGGCCATCAGGTCAGGCACATCAAAGCGCTTAAAGAGCCGAAACGGTATCCGCGATGTATCACTGACTACCCAACCGCTGAGCGGGACGGCGACCATCAGCACGTAAAGAACCCAGTGGCCCACATCGGCCGCTCGCTGCTCGATCTTCGTCACCGTTGTCGTGTGTGGCGGAACGCCGGTGCGAAAACGCGCCGCCAGCCTCAGCACGACCAGCAGAAACAGCAGGATACCGATCGACTTGTGACTGACAAACAAGTCCAGTTTTTTCGGCGAGAACGGCAGCTCCTCGGCGCGCCAGCCCAGCCACAACTGGTAGATGATCGCTGCCGCCATCAGCCAGTGAAACAGCTTGGAAACCGGATGCCAGGTGCTTCTCGCCATGAACGCTTGTGACACAAACAGATGCAATTAGTGTCGTGCATCGATTCGGGATGTGCAGTAACTTGATGTAACGATGTGGCAATACACCGGACAACAGCGACCCGACTTTGCGATCCAGCCGGCCGACGGACAGGAGTCGGTCTGGGACTACCCGCGACCTCCGGCGATTCGCGAAGACGCGCGGATCATCGAAATCGTTGCCAACGGCAGCGTCATCGCCAGCGCCACCCGAAGCCACAAAATCTGCGAGACCGCGAGCCCGCCGACGTTTTACCTGGCACCCGAGACGGTGAACTTTGAGCGCTTGGTCCCGGTACGCGGCGTCTCGGTATGCGAGTGGAAAGGCACAGCGCAGTATTGGGGCCTGGCGGACGACTTTGAGAACACGGTGGCCTGGAGCTATCCCGAGCCCTTGTCTGCGTTTGCTGACTTTCGCAATCACATGGCGTTTTATCCGGGCCGCGTCGAGTGCTACATCGAAGGCGAACGCGTGCAGCCACAGCCCGGTCACTTCTACGGCGGCTGGATTACCTCGGACGTGGTCGGTCCTTTCAAGGGCGACCCGGGTACCGGCCACTGGTGATTCGCTGAATCGCCTGGCCCTGGGCCCGGCCACTGTTGCGTCGCTACTAACCGGTTTCCGGGAAAGCCTCGGGTCCTGACTCGGCGGCCTCTTTCTCAGCCTGCGAACGCGCAATCCACGAGAGGATCGCACGCTCGAGCATCGGCAGGGTGACACTGCCATTCTCCAGCACGCGATCGTGAAAATCGCGCAGCTCAAAGTCGTCGCCAAACGCATTTTCGGCGATTCGTCGCAGACGCTGGATCTCGAGCATGCCCAGCATGTAACTGTTGGCCTGCCCGGGCCATGAGATATAGCGGTTCACGTCGTTCTGGATGTCGGTTTCCGCCCAGCCGGTGTTGGCCAGCATGTAGTCAACCGCCTGCTGTCTTGTCCAGCCCTTGGTGTGCAGGCCGGTATCGACAACCAGCCGGGCCGCACGGGCACCCTGGTCCGACAACAGGCCGAGCCGGTCCACCGGCGTTGAGTAAAGACCGAGTTCATCGGCCACCCGCTCGGCGTACAGCGCCCAGCCTTCCCCGAAGCCCGAGTTGTAGCTGTAACGTGCCACGCGATGTGCGCGGTCGCCGAGTTCCTGCGCAATCACGCCCTGCAGGTGATGTCCGGGATAGGTCTCGTGGTAGAGCGTGGATTTTTGCGTCGCGCGGGTGCGGGTTTGCGGGTCCACGACGGCGATCCAGAAGATGCCGGGGCGGGAACCGTCCTCGGCGGCAATCTGGTAGGCGCCCACACCGCTGGCGGCGAACTCCGGGTACGGGCGAATGATGACATCAGCTTTTGGCAAACGACCGAACGCGCGGGGCATCGCTGCCTTGGCGGCATCCAGCGCATCGACAGAGTATTTCAGCACCGCCTCTTCGCTGTTGAAGGTGAATTCCGGATCGGTGTTGATACGCCGCAACAGGCGCGGCGTTGCTTCGCCGTCGTAGTGCGCATCGATGACCTCGCGAAATTCCTGCTGGATGCGCGCCATCTGTGTGAGTCCCTGTTGATGCACGTCATCCGCGGAAGGTCCGACGGTCGCAAAGTAGCGGATCAGCGCGTCGTAACAGGCCGCGCCGTTCGGGTTCCCGGTGACCGCCAGTGTTTCGCGGGCGGCCGGCAGGTATTCATCGCGGATGAACGCCACGTAGCGCTCGATGGCGGGAACTACATCCGCCGTGTAAATCCGGCCGACCTCTTCCGCGAAGGCGTTATCGCCGGCACGTTCACCCATGGCGAGGAAGGGGTTGTTGTCCTGCAGCAGCGCTGATGCTTCAGCGGGTACTTTCTGGACGGTCACCCTGGGCGCGCTGTAGCCGAGTTCGAGTCCGCTTCGGAGGTTGCTGATATCGGTGTCGATAAACGCCGGCAGCGCCGCGAGCCGTGCGAGTGCGTCGGCCCGGTCTTCCTCGCTGCCGAGCGGTTGGTAATCAAACACAAACGGCAAACTTGTGTACCAACCGGTGGTCGTGCTGGCTGACCAGAGCTCACTGCGACAGACGCGGACAGCCAGGTTGTTCGACAGCGCTTCGACCAGGATGCCCCAGGTCACCCAGTCCCGGCTGCCGATGTCCTCTGGCTCACCGACCGCTCGAAGGTCGGCCAGCAGCTCGCGCTGTATCGACACGAAGGCGTCAATCGATGCGGGTGACCGGTCGGGCAGGCGGTCGTGCCGGTATCCCGGCAGGCCGGCGCTGGTCGCAAAGGTCGGATTCTGCTCTGCGGAGGCTTCAAAATAGCGGTCCGCAATCTGCTCGATTGTCGGCGGCGGCACCTCATCAGGTGCAGCGGTCGAATCGGCGACCGGCGGCGCAGGCGCCTCCTGGGTACACCCGACAACCGCCAGCAACAGCAGGCATACGTTGCGCTTCATTAACGCTTCTCCGTCGTTTTAGTGTGCCGGCGCTACCTCGCCGGAATGCTCGCGAAACGAGACCCGGAAGAGTAGCGAATACAGCACGGGCACGACTAGCAGCGTGAGCATGGTTGCGAACGCAAGGCCGAAGATAATCGTGATGGCCATTGGCTTGAACATCGCGGTGCCGCCCCACAGCAACGGCGTCATGCCCAGCACGGTGGTGGCCGTGGTCAGCATGATCGGTCGAAGTCGCTGCTGGCACGCCGAGATCACGGCGTCCTGTTGGCTGCGCCCGAAATCGTTCAGCTCGATCGCGATTCGATCCAGCAGCACGATCGCGTTGTTGATAATGATGCCGGACAGCGAAATCAGACCGAGAATCGTGAAAAAGCCGAACGATGAGTTCGCCACCAACAGCCCGAAAGTCACGCCGATCAGACCCAGCGGAATCGTCGCCAGGATGATCGCCGGCTTGCGCAGCGAATTGAACTGCCCGACCAGCAACAACAGGATCAGCATCCCCGCCGTTGGCAGCTCGGCTGCAATGGACGCGTTGGCATCGCCGCTTTCCTCAAGCTCACCGCCGATTTCGAATTGATGGCCCGCCGGCCAGTCCGACGCCTGCGCCTCCAGCCAGGGGATCAATGAGTCGGCCGCGACGGCGGCCGTCGCACCCGGATGCAACTGGACTTTTAACGACAGCGTCCGATCGCGATCGCGACGCTCGATCATGCCCGGCTCGAAGGTCAACTCGACGTTGGCAACCTGTTTCAGCGGCACGTTGCTGCCGGTGGACTGCGAGTACACGGTAAGGCCGTCGAGGCGACTGAAATCCTGGCGGTCAGACTCCACGGTGCGCAAGGTAACGGGAATCAGGTCGTTGTCTTCCCGATACTGTGTCAGGTCGATACCCGTGAGACCGGCCTTCAACGAGTAGGCGACGTCATCGCTGGTCACGCCTGAGCGCCTCGCGAGTTCCTGGTCGACGTCGACCATCAGTTTCTTCGTCTGCAGGCCCCAGGAGTTTTTGACGTCTGACACTTCAGGAATGGTGTAAAGATGACCGGTAACCTGGTCTGCCAGTGAATACAGGGTATCGAAGTCCGGACCGGACAGGCGCACGATGATCGGGTATCCCACAGGCGGACCGTTCTCCAGTCGACTGACCTGCGCAGACATATCGGGATGCGCCGCGCGAACAAAATCCTCGATCGACGCAATCACGCTGTCCACGGTGCCGCCATCGTGGGTGTTGATGATCACGAAGCTGTTTGCCGGGTTCTGGTTGGGCGGGTTCAGGCCGAGGTTAAAGCGCGGACCGCCGTCGCCGATGAACGTGAGCCAGTTTTTGACCGGGCCTTCCTCCTCGGTCGCGCCGTAGTGGGTGTCACGAATGAAGTCGTCGACGCTGGCGATCACCGCCTGGGTAGTTTCGATGGCGGTGCCGAGTGGCAACTCGAGTTTTGCCGTGAACACGGGATCTTCGGACGGCGCAATAAACTCCTGGCGCACCATGCCCATGCCGTTCATCGCCAGGAAGAACAACACGCCAACCAGTGCGAGAAATACCGCGCGATAGCGCAGCGCCGACATCAGCAGATTCCGGTACAAACCGTACCAGCGGCCGTCGAACGACTCGTCCTCGCGCTTTTTGATCTTCAGCGCAACGGTGGTCACCATCGGCACAAAGGTCATCGCAAGCACCCACGACGACAGCAGCGCGATCGTTACCACGTAGAAGATGTCCGCTGTGTACTCGCCAACGGCCGACTTGGCCATCGCTATGGGCATGAAAGCGGCCGCGGTTGTCAGCGACGAAATCAACAGTGGCGTTTTCAATTCGCTACCGGCAGCAATAGCCGCCTCGACGCGCCCCAAACCCTGCTCACGCTTCACGATAATGGACTCGACGATGACAATCGCGTTGTCGACCAGCAGGCCGAGGGCGATGATCAACGCGGTCAGGGATATCTGGTTGATCGTGATATCGAAGATCTGCATCACGAAGAACGAGGTCAGGATCGTGGTCGGGATCAGCGAACCGACCACCAGGCCGGTGCGGATTCCGAGAAACGCGATCATCACCAGGGCCACGATCAGAATGGCCTGCATCAGGCTGGAGGAAAACGACTCGACGACGTCCTCGACCAGCGAGGCCTGGAACCAGACCTTTTCAACGCTGACCCCCCAGGGGTAGCGAGACTCAAGCTCGGGAATCAGGATATCGAGGCGCTCACCGAGCTTGAGGATGTCGCCGCCGTCGCGCATCGACACGGCGATCGCGAGCGTCGGATCGCCATTGGTGCGCGACACATCACGCGGCGGATCCTTGTAGCCGCGGTACACATCGACAATATCCTCGAGATACACGAGCGCACCACCGGGGAGCTGGATAACGGTGCGACTGAGGTCCTCCACGGATTCAAAGTTGCCGGTTGGCTCCAGCGTAATGCGCTCGCGACCGCTCAGGATATTGCCGCCGGAGGACACGATGTTCACGCTCGCCAGCGAGGCAGACAGCTGCTGCGGCGACAAGCCGAGCTCGGCAAGGCGCGCGTTGCTGTATTCGACGAACACCACCTCTTCCTGCGCGCCATGGATGGACACCTTGGCGATGTCCGGCTCTTTCAGCAGCTCGTCACGGAACTCATCCGCCACGGTTTTCAGTTCGGCGTACGAGTAGCCGTCGCCGGACAGCGTGTAGACGCTGCCGAACACGTCCCCGAACTCATCGTTGACCTCCGGGATTCGGGTACCTTGGGGCAAGTCGTTGACGACCGTGTCCACCTTGCGACGCAAATCGTCGAAGATCGGCCGCATCTCCTTGTACGACTCCTTGATATTGACGGTGATGATGGAAATGCCGGTGCGTGACTCAGACACCAGGTTGTCGATCTCCGGCATCTCCTGGATCTTCTTCTCAATTTTGTCCGTGACCAGCAGCTCGACGCGTTCAGGGCTGGCGCCCGGGAACTGCGTTGTGATCACCGCAGCACGCACGATAAAGCCCGGGTCCTGCGCCTTCGGCAAGGCCTGATAGGCGAAGATGCCGGCGATAATGACCAGCGTAACGACGGTCAGCGTGACGCGATTGAGATCAATCGCGGTTGAGGTCAGGCTCATGAGCGCGGCAACAGAACGCGCTGGCCGGCACGCAACACCGTAATACCGGCGGTGACCACGCGGTCTCCGGCCACCAGGCCATCCTGCACCTCGATGCCGTCCTGCGTCAGCTCGCCGAGCGTCACCGCGCGGCGTTCGATGACCGCTTCGCCGGTGTCGCCGTCAGGTTCTGCAACGAAGACATAGGTGCCGGCAGGGTCATTGATCACCGTATTCACAGGCAGCACGACCGTACCCTCCGGGCCATCACTGGTGTCGAACTGGAAGGTGACGTCAGCGGCCAGGCCGGAGCGCAGCGACGGGTGGCTACCCAGGATGCGGATAACCACCGGGAAAGCGGCGGCGCCGGCGGACGCCAGGGCCACTTCTGAAACTTCGCCCTGGAAGGTCTGGTCAGGGATCGCACCGAACTCGATGGTCACCGGGGTCCACTGGTCGACGCTGCCGATCAGGCTCTCCGGCAGGTTCATCGTGACCTCGTACGCGTCGCCACAGCTCACGACCGCGATGGTCTGGCCGGCGGACACGTTTTCGTTGATCTCGACAGCCAGCGAGTTGATGGAACAGTCTGTCTCCGCCGCAAGTGTCGTGTACGACACGTTCAGTTTGGCAATCTCCAGTGCCTTGGTGGCGGCCTCGACCACGGCCTCACCGGACTCGGCCTGCGCGCGAGCGGCTTCAAGATCATTCAGTGACGCATTGTCGTTGGCGTACAGGCCCTTGGTTCGTTCGTAGTTGGCGCCCGCCCGGCGATCATTGGCTTGCGCCTCGATGAGCGAGGCCTGCGCCTGTTGTTGCTGCAGAACGTAACTGGCCGCATCCATCTCCGCGATGGTGTCGCCGGCGTTCAGGCGCTGACCGATCTGCACGGGCAGGTCGATCACGGTTCCGGTCACCTTGAAACTCAGACGGGACTCCAGGCTCGATTTGGACGTCCCCGAAAAGGTGCGCCCGCGAAACACGTTGTCATCGTTGACAGAAATCACGCGAACAGGACGAAGACGTTCCTCGAATTCCTGGGTTTGCTCGCCGCAGGCGCTTACTGCAAGCGCTGCAGCCATGACGATCGGGAGTCTGAGCTTCATTGTTGGGCTTCCGATAAAGTGGATGTGAATTGATTGCGCAGCTGCTCCCGCTCCGCCGGTGGCAACAGGTAGTCGTAGCCGCCAACGGCGCGCTGCAGCGCCATGATGGTGATCAGGAAGTCATACAGCGAATCCGACGCCGACGCGGCCGCATTCAGGCTCGCCTCCTGGGCGTCGAGCAATTCGATGACGTTCACGGTGCCACGGGCGTAGGCATCGCTGATGAGGTCGAAGTTCTTGCGTGAGGCATCGGCCGCTTCCTTGGCCAGTTCGATCGTCACGTACTTTGCCTGTGCTTCGTGCAACTGGATTCGAATGGTCTCTTCGACACGCTCCTCCGTGGCGATACGCAAGGCGACCAGCCGCTTCAGATCAAATGCCGCCCGGGAAGACTCGGCGCGGCGCTGACCGCCCGCAAACAGGGGCAGAGTCGCCTGCACGCCAACGTTCCAGTCCGACAGTCCTTCACCCGTCGTCACACCGGCGCCGGACTGGTTCAGGTTCTCGGTCAACTGGGCGCCCACTGTAAATTCCGGTAGCCAGAAAGCCCGACGCGTCGACTTGAGCTCGCGACGCTGCGCTGCGATTTGTGCGTCCAGGCTCTCCAGCTCAGGGGACTGCTGAACGGCGCGCCGGATGTAGAAGCCCGAAAACACCTGGTAATCCGCCTGGCTGCGAATCAGCTCATCAAACTCGTTGCGTGTCATCACAAACGGTTCATTGAATGAGGCTTCGCGCAACGGCAATCGCGATCCCGGCGGTCGGTGCAGCAGGCGGTTCAGGGTGTCCCAGGACGCGGCCACGGCGGCAGCGGTGTTGGCGACCGTGATGCGACTCTGCGCAACTTCGGCCTGCCATCGATAAATGTCAGCTGCCGTCGACGTGCCGAGACTGACGCGGTCTTCGGCCAGCTCAAGGTTTTCGCGGGTGATCCTCAAGTTGTTTTCCTGGACCTTGAGCTGCGATCGGGCGTTCAGCACCTGGTAGTACGCCGACGTTGCCGCCTGGATGATGTCCAGGCGGAACTGGCGCAGTCCGGCTTCGCGCGTGCGTTGGATTTCCTTCTGTATGGTCAGGTTGGCGGACGCGGAATCCGAGTAGATGACCTGGTTCAGGCTCAGCGCGGCGTCGTTGCTTCGTTCGGGAAAGAAACCGGACTGCACCGATGGCGAGTCCTTGCGCGTGGTGTTGGTGACGTTGGCGCTCAGAAACGGCAGGAGATTGGCGCGGGCGCGAGCGATCTCTTCGAAGCCTGCGTTCACACCGTAGGCTTCAGCCAGCAGCTCCTGGTTCTCGGCCACGGCCAGCATCGCAATGTCCACCAGTCCGAGCTCGTCGCCGGTAATCTCGACGTCCGGGTTCAGCAGGGTCGCATCAGCAAGGACTTCAAAGCTCGGTGATATGCCGATTTGTCGTGCGGTCGCCATATTAATAGTCAGGCGATCCTTGATCTGCGAGTCGATCGGCTGATCCTCGGCTCGACCACCCAGCATCACGGCCTGCATGTTCAAGGCATTGAGTCGCGCCTGCCGGTCGATGTCTCGAGGCTCCGAATTGGTCATCAGCAAGCCGCGCTCGACGTCGGTTACGCCGGCAAAGCTGTAACTGGGATAACCCAGCCGATTGATCTCCGCGATGAGTTCGTCGAACGCCGCCTCCGGCATGCGCGCCAGGCCACCGAGGAACAGCGCCTCGGTATCAGGCGGCAGACGATCCAGCAGTCGGTGATCGACGCCGTCATGCGGCACTTCCGCGAGGTTGATGCCCCGTTCGCCGGCCGCAGCAAACGCGCGTTCGCGCAGCACCGGTATCGACTGCGACAGTTCCTGGTCGATCAGCAGAGTGACGTTGGTGTATCGCACCATCCGACCGAGTTCCTCGAGATCGGTGGAGAAATCGGCGTAGGTGGCCAGGTAATTCAGGTTGGGGATACCGGAACGACCGTCCACGGGCGGGGTGTAGAACAAGCCGGTGTCGATGACGATCGGCAGGAAGGTCGGCTTCGGGTAATCGTTGCGTCGGGCAAGGACCTGGTTGGCTATGAAGCCGGTGACAAGCACCAGGTCGACATCCGGATCCGAATAGGCCGCCTCCGCCGCCTCCTCGATGGATTCACGGCTCCAGTCGGCCACAAAACGCTTGATCTCGACATCGAATTCACGTGATGTCAGCGCCTGGAACTCCCGCAACAGCGCGGTGCGCTGCCATTCCAGTCGGGACTCCTCGCTGTCCTTGATGACGGCGACGGTGAACGACTCCTGCGAAAACGCGACGGCGGAGGTCGCCAGACACAGGACGGTAACCAGGGCTCGTATCATTCTTGCTCCAGGTCGGTCGAAAACGATGTTGGATACTGAAGGATAAGCTTATACAGGCCGCTGTCGACTTTTTTCGGCTTTCCGATTCAAAAGTATGCCGTGCAGACCACGTCGGTCACGCTCCGGTCACGGCGAAACCCGGGTGACTGCGAGCCAGACACAGACCGACCCTGTCTTAGACAGCCGTACCTGATTGCGCCCGGATTCGGTAAGCTCCGCTCATGTCGAAGCTTCTCGAAGAACTTAATCGTCGTAACGTCATCCGCGTCGGCACCGCGTATTTCGTGGGTTCGTGGGTGCTGCTGCAGATTATCGACGTTGTCGGCGAGATCCTCGAGCTGCCGGGCTGGCTGGGCAAGACGATCCTCGCGGCGCTGGCCATCGGCCTGATTCCGACGCTGCTGTTCGCCTGGGCCTTTGAGCTCACGCCCGACGGGATAAAGCGCCAGGACGAAGTCGACCGCAACGAGTCGATCACGCAAAGCACCGGCAAAAAACTCAACATCCTGATCATCGCCGCGCTGGTTGTGGCTGTGATTTTCCTCGTTGTCGATCGTCAGCGCATCACCAGCGAAGTCGGGCCGGAGGCGGTCGTCGCCGCTGACCCGTCGGTCGCGGTGCTGCCCTTCGTCAACCGTAGCAGCGACGAGGACTTTTTTGCCGACGGCATTACCGAGGAAATTCTCAACGTGCTCGCCTCCGTCGACGGCCTGCGGGTGGCCGGTCGAACGTCGTCGTTTGCGTTCAAGGACAAGAACGAAAACCTGCAGGTGATCGCGGATACGCTGGGCGTCGAACACGTACTCGAAGGCTCGGTGCGACGTGACGGCGACACGGTGCGCATCACCGCGCAGCTGATCAAGGCCTCCGACGGTTTCAACCTCTGGTCGCAGACCTACGACCGCAAGATGGACAGCGTGTTCGAAGTGCAGGACGAAATCTCGCGGGAGATCCTGAGTCAGCTGACCGCCTCCCTGCTGGACGAGGGCGCCGTCGACATGATGTCGAAGCAACGCACCGACCCGGCCACCTACGAGCTGTACCTGCGCGCCAAACAACGTATCTACTCGCGGCGGCGTGACGCCATCGACCTTGCTATCGAAGAACTCGACGAGGCAATCAAGACCGACCCGGAATACGCCCCGGCGTACGCACAACGCGGCATCGCGACGGCGATGCTGTCGAACACGCAATACGGCGACATGAACCACGAGGAATCGACGCGCATCGCGCAGCGATTCATCGACGAAGCCCTGCAGCGCGACCCACAGCTCTCCGACGCACTGGCCGGCAATGGTTTGCTGCTACTGCGCGACTTGTCGCGCATCGATGAAGGCATTGATGCACTTGAGGCTGCGCTGGAGGTAAACCCGAACAACATTGACGCGCTCAATTGGCTGAACAGCGCGCTGCAGCTGAAAGGCAACTTTAAAGATAGTCTCAACGTGGTGCGCGATATCGCCCGTCGGGACCCGCTCTACCGCCCGGCGTTCACCAACGGCCTGGTTCTCATGGCGGCCTTCGGCCTCGACGAGGAGGCGAACGAATGGATACGACGTCAGTCGGCGTTCGATCCGGACAGCCCGGAAATCAGCCAGGCATCGGCCTTCAGGGACCTCCTGTCCGGTAACGCCGGCAAGGCTGTTGCGGCGATGCGCGACTCGGAGCTGACCACGGGAGTCCAGCGCAACACGTTCCTGTCGTCGATGTTCCAGGTCGGTATGTTTGAAGAGGTTGCAGCCACCGAGGGCCTAATACAGTCCTTCGCGCTCGCGCAGCTCGATCGCCGCGACGAGGCCTACGAGGTCGCACAGGAACAATCGCGCAACGGCTTTCACGGGCCCTACGTATCGCTGCTGTTTGGCGATCGCCGCTACCAGGACCTGGTGGATTTCGTCGACGAGCGCTGGCCGAGCCTTGCCGCCTACGCCAACGAAAACCCGGGCAACTTTTTTGGAATCGGCGACCTGGCGCCGCTGGCGATTTCCTACCAGCAGCTCGACGATCAGGAAAACTATCTGGTGGTGCGAGACATCATGAATGAGCGCTACGCCAACCTTCGCGCACAGGAGCTGGACAACTTCGGGCTGACCCTCAGTGAAGCCATGTTCCATGCACTGGACGGCGAACTGGACCTCATGGTGGATCGGCTGGACGACGCCGTCGACGAAGGTCTCGCCAGCGTGTACCTGCTCGATGTCCTGTCACCGATGATCGACCCCTTGCGGGATGACCCGCGCGTCGTGGCCATCGAGATCAAGATGAAGCGCCGCCTTAACGAGAACCGGGAGTTCGCCGGCCTGCCGCCGCTGTATCCCGGCGTCGACATCGAGAGCTGACGCGACCACCGGTTCGCTCACGTATACTGCCGGCCCCCGTCCGGGACGCGAGTCATGACCGAGCGCTCCGCGCTACGCAACCGAAATTTCCAGATCTATTTCGCCGGCGCGGTGGTATCGCTGCACGGACTTTGGGTATTTCGCGTGGCGCTCGCCTGGTATGCCTGGCAGCTGACCGAATCGGAGTCCTGGGTCGGCATCATCGCCTTCTCGCAGTTTGCGCCAGCGCTGTTTTTCGGACCGCTGTTCGGTGTCATCGCGGACCGCATGGAGCGCCGCAAACTGTCGATGGTCATCAATTCGGGTAGCGCGCTGAACATGCTGGTGCTCACGGCGCTGACGGTCACCGGCAACCTGGGAATTGAGGCGCTGGCCGCCGTTTCGCTGGTGCAAGGTATGCTCGAAGGCGCGCATACGCCGGTGCGCATGGCGCTGGTTCCGGGCATCGTCGAGCGGGCGGAGCTGGGCAGTGCCATTGCCAGTAATTCGATCGCCTTCAATATCTCGCGCGTGGTCGGGCCCGCCATTTCCGGCTTTATCATCGTGACCTTCGGCGTTGCGACAGCCTTCATCATAAACGGCATCTCGTACGCCGCCATTGTGATCGCGGTCTGGGTCATCGACATCAAGCCGCGCAAGGAGCGTGGCACGGGCCCGACGGATATCTGGGGCCAGCTGATGGAGGGTGTCCACTACATTCGCCAGCATGAGCTGCTCAGCGCGATCATGCTCGCGATCACGATCAACACGCTGTTCGGTCGCGGCGTTCTGGAGATGATGCCGGCCGTCGCCGACGGCATTTTGCAACGCGGCAGCGGAGGGCTCGCCATCATGACCTCCGCCGTCGGTGCCGGCGCAGTACTGACCGGTCTTGCACTCGCGCGCGGCACCCGCTGGCTGGGCATGCGTGCCCTGAAAATGGCGATCCTTTCTGCTGGGCTGCTGATTGTGCTGTTCGGTTACAGCACCAATTTTTACCTGTCGGTGCTCTCGGTATCCCTGCTCGGGGTAGCCTTGTCGCTGGGCGGTGTAGGCTCGCAGATCCTGATTCAAAGCAACGTGGATGATGACGTGCGAGGTCGGGTCAGCAGTATCTGGGGAATGATCGCCTTCGGCGGCACCGCGTTTGGCGGTCTGGCGATCGGCGTGATCGCGGATCTCGTCGGACTGGAGCCGACGCTTATCGTGACAGGTGTGCTGTGCCTTGCAGCCGCGGCGCTGTTGCCGGTACCCGCGGGCTCGACGTCACAATCGCGCGCTTGACGGCGAGCGCCGACAGCGCGGATGCCTCGTCGTGGACCGACAGTCGCAGACCGGGATCGAAGGTGAACAGCCCACCTTCTGCGGGCACGACTTCGACGAAATGACGCTCACCGGCGTCGCAGTCGACGGCCAGTTCGTTATCCCAACTGTCTCTGGCCTGCCGGCTCAGCGTGCCCTTGTAGTCGAAGTTCGGCCATACCGACAGCGACAGTGAACCGGGCGCATGACGCGACACATGGTAGGTGCCCGGTGCAAGAAAACCCTTGCGGGTGTTACCGACAAGCAACTCGAGAAAATTCAGTCGACGATCCCAGGCCTTGTCGCCGGCCGCCGCAAAAACCACCAGGTCACACTGCTGCGCTGCGGGCGCGGCAGGCAACGCAAAGCCGGGTTCACGAGCGGTGACCAGCAAGGGGTTCACCGGCGGTGGCACATCGACGGCCACGTGGTAGGGAAACAGCTCGGCGCAGTGCCGAGTGTCATCACACCAGGCGCGGCTGTTGCCATAGGCGTCCTGGCCAAACAGGAAGATCGCGTTGACGTGGTCGTCGACGTAACTGACCTGCACAATCAGCGGATTGGTTCGTTTCAGCTCGTTGTAGTCCCCCGGCAGCACCCGCCACTCGCCTTCGCTGTTGCGGATGCCCAGGTAGACGTCGAAGTCCCGGTAACTCGGCAGCGTGTTTCGCGGTGCGCCCCAGAGATCGTGCACCGTTTGGCGTCGGTCGCCGATCGCAATGCGATCGAGATCGATCCCGTAGCGATGAAACACGTCGTCGTTGCGCTGCAGGCGGTCCTCAACCAACGACACGGGCGCGCGCAAAACCCCGCAGGCGGTCAGTGAGAAAGTCAGTAGCAGTGTCAGTGCCAGGCGCAGCATGTCAGGGATGGTCGAGCAGCCTCGAAGCCGGATTCAGTCAAGCAGACCGTATAGGTAACACTTTGGTCTTGAACAAGTGTGGACACAGCGCCCTAAACCGCCCACGAACGGGTCGTTTCGTGAAGCAGGTCTCATTTTCTTGCACCGTTTCGGGGCGTTACAGCGCCAGGCGCAGGCCCTCCCGGGCAATGCGGTAGCCGGCGGACGTTACCGCCTCGCTGGCCTCGCTGTCGGGATCCAGCATCGGGTTCGTGTGGTTCATGTGAATGAAAACCACCCGCTGTTTCTCGTCGGCCGGTAAACGTTCAAACAAGGCCATGGACTCCACAACAAACGGATGCGGCACTTCGCTCATGGCCCGGTTGGGCAACTCGCCGTCGGCGAAAAAGGTGGCGTCCAGCAGCGCATAGTCGACATCTCGCACGACGTCGACGATGTCAGTCTCCCATTTCTCCCATTTGTCGATGTCGGGAATAAACACAGCGGACTTGTTAGGCCCGTCGATGCGGTAACCCACGGTTTCTGAATACTCGTCTCGGTGCGGTACGGCAAACGGCGTCACGGTGATCGCGCCAAGATTGACAGGGGATGCGTCCTGTAGCGGTCGCAAGGCAATGTTCTGCAGGCCAACCAGCTGGCTCCAGGGCCCGTTGTTCTCCAGGAACTGTTTCATGCGCGGCATCGCGAACACCGGCATCGCCTTCGCGCCCATTGCCTCACGGCCGAGATGCATCAGACCCGTGTAATGCCCCATGTGCGCATGCGTCAGGAAGATGCCGTCGAGCGGTGCATCCGGCGCAGAGCTGTTGAGGCGATACAGCTGGTCGGGGAAATGCGGTGTGGCGTCGAACAGATAG
The DNA here is from genome assembly GCA_038747355.1 of Pseudomonadota bacterium. Lineage (GTDB taxonomy): Bacteria > Pseudomonadota > Gammaproteobacteria > Steroidobacterales > Woeseiaceae > UBA1847. Next base: position 23,957 of record JBCDJX010000044.1, read on the forward strand.
CTCGCATCGCGGCCGACCACGGCAATCGAGCTCGCCGTAATGCGCTTGTCCCGATCCTGCCATCCCGGCATGCAGTGCGGCCGAAAGCAGGCGGCTTGCGGATAACCTGCGTCCTGCGCAACACCCAGCACCAGAATGTACGGCTCATCGGCCAGCGAAACTGTCGCGAGCAGTGCGAGGCCGAAACAGACGAGCGTTTTCATCATGCTAGACTGGCCGGGTCGCCGCGAAATAACAAGAATAATCACGATGCTGATCAAAGACCTGCTGGCGAGCAGGAACGGGCGATTCACCTCATTCGCCATCATGTACATCTCCGAGGGCATACCCTACGGGTTCACCAGCGCGGCCATGGTGGCCTACATGCGCTCGCAGGGTGTCGGCCTCGACAGCATCGGGCTGTTTGTTGCGGCGTTGTTCATTCCTTGGTCGTTCAAATGGGTGTGGGCGCCGCTGGTTGACCTGTTTCGTTTCAACCGTCTCGGCGGCCGCAAAGCGTGGATCGCGTTTTGCACCGGCATGATGCTGGTCACGCTTGCCGCCGTCCTGCTGCTCGATGTCAGCCGCAATTTTCAGTGGCTGCTGGTGTTCATCATCGTTCACAACCTGTTTGCCGCGACGCAGGATGTCGCCATCGATTCGCTGGCGGTCAGCACGCTTGAGCCCGATGAGCGTTCGCGTGGAAACGGGTTTATGTTCGGCGGCCAATACGCGGGTATCGCCCTGGGCGGTGCTGGCGCCATCTCGCTGTTTGGTGTCATTGGCTTCGAGGCCACAGTCCTTGTCATGTGCCTGTTCCTGGCCATCAATCTCGGGTTTATTTTCCTGTTTATTCGCGACCCGGATATCGACAGGGCGGCCAGCGAGCACGGCCTGTGGGAAACCGTTCGCGGGTTCTTTCTTGAGCTTCGGATCGGTTTCCTGGGTTCGGGTCGAGGACCCAAGCTCGCGTTTCTGTTCGCGCTGCTGCCGGTTGGCGCTATCGCGCTGGCCTACGCCACCTTGTCGACCATCCAGGTTGACTACGGGCTGCAAGAGGCCGAGATCTCCAAGGTCACGGCAATGAACACGATCCTGGCGGCCACGGGCTGCGTGATCGGTGGGATCCTCGGTGATCGCTTCGGCGTCAAGCGCGTCCTGTTCATCGCCTATATCGCGACGACGGTGCCGACGCTGGCCCTCGCCTTTGCAATCCAGGAAAGCGGCCTGGACGGTATCAGTTTCACGATGCTCGCGGGCGCCATCGGTGCACACGGCTTTGTCTACGGGATCGCGTTTGGCCTGCACGCCGCGATCTTCATGGGCGTTGCAAACCCGGCGGTGGGTGCGACGATGTTCACCGCGTTCATGGCAATGTCCAACATAGCGATCAGTTACACCAACTACTGGCAGGGACGCGTGGCTGAAAACGCGGATTACGCGCGGGTGTTGTTCCTGGATGCCGCGATCATGTTGCTGCCGCTGGCGATGATCCCGTTTCTGCAGGATCGTCAGGAACCCGCCGCTGTCGTGCCCACAAAACCGGATTAGACGGGCCTGCGCTGGCGCAACTCGTCGTTATGCGGTTTGTTCGTGTACCGACGTAACGGTCAGGACCGGCAGCGTGAAGATCAGCAAAAACCCGATATTGCCGACAACGTTCCACGGTGCGCCCGCGGCGATCGACATGCTGCTGTCGATCACGAACCAGGTCACGATGCTCTTCAGAATCAGCGAGCGTCCCAGCGCGGGGTGCGCCGCGAACACCTCGGTCGTCACCAGCCACATCAGGACCGCAAGCCCGCCAAGCAGGCCACCGGTGATCGCACACAGCAGGCGCTGCTCGGTGCCGGCAAGCGACTGAGCCCCGTCCAGAGGGAAGATCACCAGGTCGAAAAACCACAGGGTCGGTCCGCTGAGTGCCGGTATTGCGGCCGCGGCGATGAGCAGACCGGTCAGTAGCGTGATGGCGGAACCCGCCTTGAGCCAGGCTATTCGTTGTTGCATACGTTTCTCCTATCCGTTCGTAACGCATGCTGACCGGAGCAGGTAATCGCATCAATTACCTCGGAGGTAAGTGCGCTCCTTACCCGGGGCTCTAGAATGGCGGTACGTACAGATGCACAGGAGAGACGGATGGCAGAGTCTTTTGGGGCGCTACTGAAGCATTGGCGAGGCGAACGACGCATGAGCCAGATGGAGCTCGGGCTGTCCGCCGACGTGTCAGCGCGCCACATCTCTTTCCTCGAGAGCGGTCGAGCGAAGCCCAGCCGCAGCATGATCATCCAGCTGTCCGAGACACTGAACGTGCCGCGCGGCAGTCGCAACGCACTGCTGACAGCCGCCGGATTTGCGCAGGCTTATACCGCGCGAAGTCTCGACGACGACGAGCTTCGTTTTGTTCGTGAAGCGATGGACTGGACGCTCGAACGTCATTGCCCGTACCCGGCCATCGCGTTTGACCGGCATTGGCGATTGCTGCGCCTGAATACCGTGTCCGAGGCATTGCTGGGCGGTATGGGGCTGGGTGTCGGCGACAGTCTGCTCGAGGCGTTTCTCAACGGCGGACCGTTTTCGCAGGCGCTGGCCAATCGTGACGAGATTGCCTCGCACCTGGTGACACGCTTGCGGACCGAAAGCGCCTTCTACGGCGGCGACGAGATTCTCGACTCGGCGGCGGAGCGACTGCTGGCCTCGGTGTCAGGCCAGCTTGTCGACAATCAGGACCCGCCCGCGATTATCTCCGCGCGCTACGTTGCCGGTGACGTAACGCTGTCATTGTTCACGACCATTTCAAGTTTTGGATCGACCGAGGATATTGCGCTGGCCGACCTCAAGATCGAGCTGATGTTTCCCGCTGACCAGTTCACGCGGGATGCCCTGCACGCCCGCTTTGCGGCGCTTAAGCACTAGTTATGAAAGCCGCGATCACTGTTCTTCTGCTGCTGGTTGGCGTCATTCATCTGCTTCCCGTCAGCGGCGTTCTCGGGGCCGAACGACTGGCTGCGCTGTATGGCATCTCTGTGGCAGAGCCTAATCTCGAGGTGCTTATGCGCCATCGCGCCGTGTTGTTCGCACTGCTGGGGGCGTACCTGGTTTACGCCGCGTTCACGCCATCGGCCCAGGTTGTCGCAATCATCGCCGGCTTCGTCAGCGTGGTCTCGTTCCTGTGGCTGGCGCAGGCCGCACCCGCGGTCAATGAACTGTTAACCCGTGTCGTCATCGCTGACGCTGTCGCACTGGCCTGCCTCGTGGTGGCGGCGGTATTGCTGGTCCGGGTGCGCTTGCTGGCCTAGGCGAAGCGGACGAACGTCGAAAACGGCATCTCTCGCAGTCGCTGACCGGTTGCGTCGAAAATCGCATTGGACAGTGCGGCCGCCGCGGGCGGCACCGTCGGCTCACCAATACCGCGAACCTTGGTGTCGTTTTCGAGCGCGCGCACTTCAATCTCGGGGCATTGATGCAGACGCATACCGCTGTACTGGTGGTAGTTGCTCTGCTGAGTGCGGCCATCCTCAAACGTGATCTCGCAGTTCATCGCGTGACCCAAACCCCAGATCACGCCGCCTTTCACCTGGTTGTCGAACGCGATCGGATCAAGCACGCGGCCGACATCCGTCGCCACCCACACCTTGTCGATGGAAACACCGCGTGGTCCGTCGCTGACTTCGACGACTTCAGCAACGTAGACACCAAACGAGTACACCAGCGCCAAGCCCCGCCCGACCGAATCGCCCGTCGGTGAGCCCCAGTTCGAC
>JBCDJX010000045.1:0-27208 GCA_038747355.1 Pseudomonadota bacterium
AGCCGACGTATCGCGCCGTACCACGTGGTGGCCTACGACTTTGGCATCAAACGCAACATCCTGCGGCTGCTGTCCGACCTGGATTGCCGCATGACCGTGGTGCCGGCGCAGACACCCGCGGAGGAGGCGCTCGCGCTAATGCCGGACGGCATCTTCCTGTCCAACGGCCCGGGCGACCCGGAGCCCTGCGACTATGCGATCAAGGCGATTCGCCAGTTTCTCGATATCGGCATACCGATTTTTGGTATCTGCCTGGGGCACCAGCTGCTGTCGATCGCCAGCGGTGCAAAAACCGAAAAGATGAAGTTCGGTCACCACGGTGCCAACCACCCGGTGCAGGACCTGAAGACCGGTCAGGTGCAGATCACCAGCCAGAACCACGGTTTCGCCGTCGACGAGGACAGTCTGCCGGACAACGTCGAAGCGACGCACCGGTCTCTGTTCGACGGCACGTTGCAGGGCATCGCCTTCACCGACCGTCCGGCCTACAGCTTCCAGGGTCACCCGGAGGCAAGTCCCGGCCCGCAGGATTTGCTGCCGCTGTTCGAGCGGTTCATCCATGACATGGAATCGGTCAAGCGCCAGCGACAGCCGGAACTGGCGGGATAATCACGAATGCCAAAACGCGAAGACATCAAGAGCATCCTGATCATTGGCGCCGGGCCGATTGTCATCGGCCAGGCCTGCGAGTTCGACTATTCGGGCGCCCAGGCCTGTAAAGCGCTGAAAGAGGAGGGCTACCGCGTCATCCTCGTCAATTCCAACCCGGCGACGATCATGACGGATCCAGAAACCGCCGATGCGATCTACATCGAGCCGGTGCACTGGACCGCCGTGGAACGCATTATCGCCAAGGAGCGGCCGGGCGCGCTGCTGCCGACCATGGGCGGGCAAACCGGGCTGAACTGTGCGTTGGATCTGGCGCGGCACGGGGTACTCGAGAAGTACAACGTCGAAATGATCGCGGCGAAGCGCGAAGCGATCGACATGGCTGAAGACCGCGACCTGTTCCGCAAGGCGATGAGCGATATCGGCCTTGAAAGTCCGCGATCTGACGTCGCGCACTCGCTCACCGAGGCGCTCGAGAAGCAGAAAGCGGTCGGCTTCCCGACCATTATTCGTCCGTCGTTCACCTTAGGCGGCACCGGCGGCGGTATTGCCTACAACCGCGAAGAGTTCGAGCGCATCGTGACGCACGGACTTGAGATGTCGCCGACCACCGAGGTCCTGATCGAGGAGTCGATCATCGGTTGGAAGGAATTCGAGATGGAGGTTGTACGCGACCGCAACGACAACTGCATCATCGTCTGTGCCATCGAGAATTTCGACGCGATGGGCGTGCACACCGGGGACTCGATTACGGTCGCGCCGTCACAGACCCTGACCGACAAGGAGTACCAGCGCCTGCGAAACGCATCGATCGACGTGCTTCGCAAGATCGGCGTGGAGACGGGCGGCTCCAACGTGCAATTTGCGATCAATCCGGACGACGGTCGCGTCGTTATCATCGAGATGAACCCGCGCGTGTCGCGATCCTCGGCGTTGGCCTCGAAGGCGACCGGTTTCCCGATCGCAAAAGTTGCAGCAAAGCTGGCCGTTGGTTACACGCTCGATGAGTTGAAAAACGACATCACCGGTGGCGCGACGCCGGCTTCGTTTGAGCCCAGCATCGACTACGTGGTCACCAAGATCCCGCGCTTCACGTTCGAGAAGTTCCCGGGCACCAGTGACCGCCTGTCCACGCAAATGAAGTCCGTCGGTGAAGTCATGTCGATGGGCCGGACGTTCCAGGAGTCGCTGCAGAAAGCACTGCGCGGCATGGAAATCGGCATCGACGGTCTCGATGAAGTCTGCGAGGCGCCAAAGACCGACGAAGATCGCGATCGCATTCGCCAGGAAATGCGCCTGCCGGGTTCGGATCGGATCCGCTACATCGCCGATGCTTTCCGTCATGGATTCGACTTGGACGAAATCGCCGAGATCTCCGGTGTCGACCCCTGGTTTCTTGCCCAGATCGAGGAATTGATCGAGCTGGAAAACGGTTTGCGCGGCCGGGCTCTGGATGACCTCGGGCATGATGAATTTCGCAACCTGAAGCGCAAGGGTTTCGGCGATGCGCGCCTCGCGACCGTACTCGGTGTCAGTGAACCCGACGTGCGTGCTGCACGTATCGGCCTGGACCTTCGACCGGTTTACAAACGCGTCGACACCTGCGCGGCCGAGTTCGCGACGACCACCGCCTACCTGTACTCGACTTACGAGGAAGAGTGCGAAGCCGAGACGACCGACCGGGACAAGATCATGATTCTCGGCGGCGGTCCGAATCGCATCGGCCAGGGCATCGAGTTCGACTATTGCTGTGTCCACGCCGCGCTGTCGCTGAAGGAAGCCGGCTACGAGACCATCATGGTCAACTGCAACCCGGAAACTGTCTCGACAGACTACGACACCTCGGACCGCCTTTACTTCGAATCGCTGACCTTCGAAGACGTGATGGAAATCATCGATCTCGAGAAGCCGAAGGGTGTGATCGTTCAGTACGGCGGCCAGACACCGCTTAAGTTGGCGCGCGACCTGGAAGCGGCCGGTGCGCCGATTATTGGCACGTCGCCGGATTCCATCGATCTTGCCGAAGATCGCGAACGTTTCCAGGCGCTGGTCGAGGAACTCGGTCTGCGACAACCGCCAAACGCCACGGCGCGCAGCAAGCAGGAAGCGCTGGCGACCGGTGCTGACGTCGGTTACCCACTGGTCGTGCGACCGTCCTATGTGCTCGGCGGCCGTGCGATGGAAATCGTTCACAGCGATGAGGATTTGTCGGCGTACATGGACGCCGCGATCCAGGTGTCGAACGACAGTCCGGTACTCCTCGATCGCTTCCTGGACCTGGCGATCGAAGTCGATGTCGATTGCGTGAGCGACGGCGAGCACGTCCTCATCGGCGGTGTGATGGAACATATCGAACAGGCGGGCGTGCATTCCGGTGATTCGGGCTGCTGCCTGCCGCCGTTCAGCCTGACCGATGAGATGCAGGCCGAGCTGCATGACCAGGTCGTTAAACTGGCCAAGGGGCTGAACGTCATTGGCCTGATGAACACGCAGTTCGCCATTCAGAACGACACGGTTTACCTGCTGGAGGTGAATCCGCGCGCTTCGCGCACCGTACCGTTTGTCTCAAAGGCGATTGGCAGTCCGCTCGCGAAAATCGCGGCGCGCGTCATGGTGGGCGAGTCGCTGGCGTCGCAGGGCTTCACCGAACAACGCACGCCGGGCTACTACTCGGTCAAGGAAGCGGTGTTCCCGTTTATCAAGTTCCCGGGCGCTGACCCGATTCTCGGACCGGAGATGAAATCCACGGGCGAGGTGATGGGTGTGGGTCGCACGTTCGGCGAGGCGTATGCCAAAGCACAGCTGGCATCCGGCGTTGTGCTGCCGAGACAGGGCGCCGCGTTGCTCAGTGTGCGCGAGCGTGACAAGTCGGGTGCCGTCGAACTGGCGAGGCTGCTGTACGATCGTGGTTTCGACATCATAGCCACTCACGGAACTGCGTTGGCGTTAGCAGCCGCAGGTGTGACCTGCCGTCGAGCAAATAAGGTACGTGACGGTCGGCCGCACATCGTCGACATGATCAAGAACGGTGAGATTGACTTGATCGTCAATACCACCGAAGGTAAGCAGGCGATTTTCGAATCCCGATCCATCCGTGCCGAGGCGGTTCGCAAGAGCGTGACGTACTACACAACCCTCGGTGCCGCCGTCGCGACCTGTGAGGCCATCGAGCATCTCGACAACAGCGACGTCAATCGTCTGCAGGACCTGCACAAAGAGGAAATGGCGTGAACAAGGTGCCGGTGACCGTCCGTGGTCACGCGTTGATGACTGAAGAACTCAAGCGACTGAAATCGGTTGACCGTCCCGCCGTGATCCAGGCGATTGCGGAAGCCCGTGAGCACGGTGACCTGAAGGAAAACGCCGAGTATCACGCGGCGCGTGAGCAGCAGGGTTTCATCGAAGGTCGAATCAAGGAGCTTGAGGGCAAGTTGTCCAACGTGCAGGTCATCGACGTGACCGAGATGAAGGCCAGCGGCAAGGTCATCTTCGGCTGCACCGTGGAACTGCTCGACGTCGATACGGACTCCGAGATTGTCTACAAGATCGTGGGCGAGGACGAAGCGGACCTGAAGGCGGGCATGATCTCCTTCACGTCACCGATTGCCCGTGCATTGATCGGCAAACTGGAAGAGGATGTCGTCAATTTCAAGGCGCCGGGCGGCGAAAAAGAATACGAGATTATCGGGGTCCGTTACGAGTAAGACCCCGCCTTCAGCGCGGCAGTCGTATGCGGCGCTTTTCCGGGTTTTCGCAGTAGATCAGCGCAACGTTGCCGACCCGCTGCACAAGGTGACCGCCGCTGCGCTCGACGAGTTCGGCAATCATCCCGTCTCGGATTTCCCGGTCGCCGACGCGCAGGCTGACTTTGATCAGCTCGTGGTGCGCAAGCGTCCGGTCGTACTCGGCAAGCAGCGACTCACTCAATCCCGCATCACCGACCATGATGACCGGATTCAGTTTGTGGCCGAGGCCACGCAGGTATTTTTTCTGGGGTTCAGATAACGACATGGCGCGGAGTCTAACGCAAGCGAGCAAGCACGCGAACTGTTTGGAGTCCCGGCGGTGAGCGGGCCTCGACGCAGTGGCGGCAGCTGGCGCGAGCGGCAGGAGAGAGATCCCTACGTCAAGCGCGCGCGTGCCGAGGGCTGGCGTTCGCGAGCGGTCTACAAGCTGGAGCAGATCGACAAGAAAGAGCGACTGTTCCGGAAGGGAATGGTGGTCCTGGATCTCGGCTCAGCGCCGGGCAGCTGGAGCCAGTACGCGACAGAAAAGCTCGACGGCGAGGCGACGATCGTCGCCGTGGACCTGCTCGAGATGGATGCGTTGCCCAGCGTGGATTTCGTGCAGGGTGACTTTCGCGAGGACGAGGTTTTGCGGTGCCTGCAGGAAAAGCTCTCTGACCGCCAGGCGGACCTTGTAATGTCCGATATGGCGCCCAATATCAGCGGAAACCGGGCAATTGACCAACCCCGATCCATGTACCTGGTCGAATTGGCGCTGGATATGTGTTCCGACGTCCTCAAGCCCGGTGGTGACTTTGTCTGCAAGTTGTTCCAGGGCGAGGGCGCGGATGCTTTTATTGCCCTGACCCGGCAGCGCTTCAAGCGGGTCAAGGTGATGAAGCCGGAAGCCTCTCGATCCGGCAGCCGCGAGGTGTACCTCGTGGCCCGCGCGTATCGCGGTGAATAAATGACCAGACGTAGTGAACAATCGAGCTGTCGGTAGCGAGAACCCACCGACTGTAGTAGTGTCTCAGGTGTTAGATTGTGTCTAACATTTGACCATAGACAGGCGCTCCCCCGCGCCCTGGAATGACAACGTGAATGATCTGACCAAAAATATCCTCGTTTTCATCGTGATCATCGTCGTGCTGCTGTCGGTAGTGCAGGGATTGTCCAACGTCAGCGGCGTGCAGCCGGCGTCGGTCCCGTACTCCGAGTTCCTCCGCGACGTTAGAGGCGGCCAAGTCAAGCAGGTCGAGTTCGACGGTAAACGCATTTACTTCGGCCAGTCGTCGGCGCGCCAGCAGTACACGATCAACCCGGAGACCAGCAACGAAGTGCTTATCGGTTTGCTGGAGCAATCCGGTGTCGAATTCGAGGGCGTCGAGGAGGCTGAACCAAGCCTTATCGGTCAACTGCTGATCAGTTCCTTCCCGATTCTGCTCCTGATCGGCGTCTGGATCTATTTCATGCGCCAGATGCAGGGCGGCGGTGGCGGCCGCGGCGCGATGTCGTTCGGCAAGAGCAAGGCGCGGCTGTTGGGTGAGGACCAGGTCGGTGTGACCTTCTCGGACGTCGCGGGTGTCGAAGAGGCCAAGGCGGAAGTCGCCGAAATTGTCGAGTTCCTCAAAGACCCGAGCAAATTCCAGCGCCTTGGCGGCAAGATTCCGAAGGGCGTCCTTATGGTCGGACCGCCGGGAACGGGTAAAACGCTGCTGGCTAAAGCAATTGCTGGCGAGGCAAAAGTCCCGTTCTTCACGATTTCCGGTTCCGATTTCGTCGAAATGTTCGTTGGTGTAGGCGCCTCGCGCGTCCGTGACATGTTCGACCAGGCGAAAAAGCAGGCGCCCTGCATCATCTTCATTGACGAGCTCGACGCGGTCGGTCGTCACCGTGGCGCCGGCCTCGGCGGCGGACACGATGAGCGCGAGCAGACGCTCAACCAGATGCTGGTTGAGATGGACGGCTTTGAGGGCAGCGAAGGCATTATCGTCATCGCCGCGACCAACCGTCCGGACGTGCTCGACCCGGCGCTGCTGCGCCCCGGTCGCTTCGACCGCCAGGTCGTCGTACCGCTGCCGGATGTTCGCGGTCGCGAACTGATCCTGAAGGTCCACATGCGCAAGGTACCGCTGGACGACGACGTCCGCGCAGGTGTCATCGCGCGCGGCACACCGGGCTTCTCCGGCGCCGATCTTGCCAACCTTGTCAACGAAGCGGCTTTGTTTGCCGCCCGTGCCAACAAGCGTGTGGTGGGTATGGAGCAATTCGAGCAGGCGAAAGACAAAATCATGATGGGCGCTGAACGCCGATCGATGGTGATGAGCGAAGAGGAAAAGCTGAACACGGCCTACCACGAAGCGGGCCACGCAATTGTCGGCTACCTCGTGCCTGAGCACGACCCGGTTTACAAGGTCACGATTATTCCGCGCGGCCGAGCGCTGGGCGTCACCATGTATCTGCCGGAGGAAGATCGCTACAGCATGTCCAAGCAGCGGCTTGAGAGCATGATCGCCAGTCTTTTTGGTGGGCGTATTGCTGAGGAAATGACGCTGGGCAAAGGCGGTGTGACGACCGGCGCCTCCAACGACATTGAGCGTGCGACAGAAATCGCCCGCAATATGGTCACGAAATGGGGATTGTCCGAGCGCCTTGGCCCGCTGACTTACAGCGAGGACGAGGGCGAAGTGTTTCTCGGTCGTTCGGTCACCCAGCAGAAGCAGGTGTCAGACGACACGGCGCACGCGATCGACGAGGAAGTTCGCAAGATCATCGATACGAACTACCAGAAGGCGGAGCAGTTGCTCGACGAGAATATCGACAAGCTGCACATGATGGCCAAGGCGCTGGTCAAGTACGAGACCATCGATGAAACGCAGATCAAGGACATCATGGAAGGCCGGGAACCGCAGCCGCCGGCTGACTGGGAAGAGCCCGCGGACTCACAGGGTCCGGGCGGCGACTCCAAGTCGGAGTCGAAGCCGGCGAGGCCGATAGGTGGTCCTGCGTCCGAGCACTAGGCCTGCAACACTAAGCGAAACCAGCCGGGCTCTGCCCGGCTGGTTTTTTTGTGGAGTATGCAATGCAAAAGCTCGGTGACTTGAACCTGCCGGATGTGGCCGTCATGGGCGTTCTGAACGTCACGCCCGATTCGTTCTCCGACGGCGGCAGGTTCAATGAGATCGACGAAGCCCGAAAACAGGCCGTACGCCTGGTCGAGGAGGGCGCCGACATCATTGATGTGGGCGGTGAATCGACTCGTCCCGGTTCCGACAGCGTGTCGCTGGACGAGGAACTGGCGCGCGTTGTGCCGGTGATCGAGGCGGTCATCGCCGAGACCGGTGCGATTGTCTCGGTCGACACGACCAAGCCACAGGTCATGCGCGAGGCGGCGGCTGCCGGCGCCGGCATGATTAACGATGTGCGCGCTCTGCAGGACGACGGCGCGTTGCAGGCGGCGGCAGAGACCGGCTGCGCCGTCTGCCTGATGCACATGCAGGGCATGCCACGAACCATGCAACAGAGTCCGGACTACGACGATGTCGTCAGCGAGGTGCTGGTCTTCCTGCAAACCCGCGTCGACGCCTGCGTCGCGGCAGGTATCGACACGTCGAGGCTGGCCGTCGACCCCGGTTTTGGCTTTGGGAAATCGGTTGATCACAATCTGGCGCTGCTTGGCCACCTGGACGCTATGCGCTCGCTGGGTTTGCCGGTGCTGGCCGGATTGTCTCGGAAGTCGACGCTGGGCGCCGTCACAGGCCGTGAAGTTGACGACAGGATGCCGGCGAGTATTGTTGCAGCAGCCATTGCGGTCCAAAATGGTGCAAGCATTGTCAGGGTGCACGATGTCGCGCCGACGGTGGATGCGATCAAGGTGGTCCAGGCGGTGGCCGCGGCAAGCAGTCAGGGATAGGGATTATGGCAAGGCAGTATTTCGGAACAGACGGCGTTCGCGGGACGGTGGGCAGGGACCCGATGACCGCGGATTTCACGATGCGACTGGCCAGCGCTGCGGCGCAGGTTCTGGTACCCAAAGGCGGTACTGTAGTCATCGGCAAGGACACCCGCCTGTCTGGCTACATGCTGGAGTCCGCGCTTGAGGCGGGATTTGTTGCCGCCGGCGCCAACGTGTTGCTCATCGGTCCGCTGCCAACGCCCGGTATCGCCCGGCTGACGCAGGAATTCGACGCGGATCTCGGTGTCGTCATCAGTGCATCGCACAATCCGTTCTTCGATAACGGCATCAAATTTTTTAACAAGGCCGGCTCCAAACTCACCGACGACGTGGAGCAGGCGATCGAGGAACACCTGAAAGAGCCGGCCATTACGCTGGAATCCGGGCTCCTCGGCAAAGCAAAGCGTATCGACACCGCGCGCATTCGTTACCAGGAATTCTGCATCAGTACGATGCCCGAGGGCGTAAATCTCGAGGGCTTGAAAGTGGTCTTCGACGGGGCAAACGGGGCGAGTTACAAGGTCGGCCCACGAACCCTGGCGGAGCTCGGTGCACAGGTTATCCCGATCGGATGCTCGCCGAATGGCAAAAACATCAACGACGGCTGTGGCTCGACCCAGCCTGAGTTGCTGAAGAGCACGGTTCCGGCGGTCGAGGCGAATGTGGGCGTTGCGCTTGACGGTGACGGTGACCGTATTCTCCTCGTTGACGAAAACGGTGACAGCGTGGACGGCGATCAGTTGCTCTACATTCTTGCGACGGCGCGCGCTGACGAGGGACACCTGAGAGGCCCGGTCGTAGGCACGGTGATGAGCAACCTGGGCCTGGAGCACGCGCTCAGGGAAAAGGACATCGACTTCCGGCGCGCAAAAGTTGGCGACCGTTACGTTCTTGAGACGCTGCGAGCGACCGGGGGCGTCATCGGCGGTGAAACGTCCGGCCATATGCTCGTGCTCGACAAGGCGACCACCGGCGATGGCCTGGTGAGCGCGCTGCAAATCCTGGCAATTATGAAGCAGACGGGCAAGAAACTCTCGGAGCTCGCCGCCGGCATGCCGAAATACCCGCAAACCATGCTGAATGTGCGGACGGAAACCCGCATGAACCCTGATGAGTCCGAGCAGATCCAGGCGGCGGTGAAGGCGGCAGAGTCCGAACTGTCCGACCGCGGTCGCGTGGTACTTCGCGCTTCCGGCACGGAGCCGGTAATTCGCGTCATGGTCGAGGGCGTTGACGCCGAACAGGTCAGTTCGATGGCCCGCCGGCTGGCGGCGGTTGTTGAGGACGCGGCTGCCTGATACGAACACGCTGAATGCGTTGATTTGGCGGGCTTTGCTCGGTATCCTTGCGCGCCTTTTACGCCCTGAGGGCCTGAACTGATGCGCCGAATTCTCGTCGCGGGAAACTGGAAACTGAACGGTAGCCTGGAGGCCAACCGCGAGCTGGTCAGCGGCATTGTTGCCGGCGCGCCAGACGGCGTCGACCTGCTGGTCTGTCCGCCATTCCCTTATCTCGGTCCGGTGATCAAGGCGATTGGTGAATCGGCAGTAGCGCTGGGTGCGCAAAACGTCAGTGAGCATGAAAAGGGTGCGTACACCGGTGAGGTAGCGGCATCGATGCTGGCCGAATTCGGCTGCCGATACGCGATTATCGGTCACTCCGAGCGGCGCAGTTTGTTCGGCGAGACCAGCGCGCAGGTCGCGGACAAGTTTGTGGCGGCGCAGGCCGGTGGCCTGATACCTGTTCTGTGCGTCGGAGAAACATTGCAGGACAGAGAAGCGGGAACGACCGAGACGGTCGTCGCCGAGCAGCTCGGCGCGGTGCTCGACAAGGCGGGCGTTGCGGCCTTCGCGAACGCGGTCGTCGCCTACGAGCCCGTTTGGGCGATCGGTACCGGTATGACGGCCACGCCGGAGCAGGCGCAGGACGTTCACGCGTTCATTCGCGGCCTGGTTGCCGATAAGGACGCCGACATCGCATCGCAGCTGCGTATCCTGTACGGCGGCAGCTGCAAAGGCAGCAACGCTGCCGGACTGTTTGAAAAGGCAGACATCGACGGTGGCCTGATAGGTGGCGCGTCGCTGAAGGCCGATGATTTTCTTGCGATCGCGAACGCCGCGGCGCAGCTGGATTGAGGCGAGCGAGAAACCGCTCGTGACAGAGGTTTAGATGGACACAACACAGAAGATAGTTCTCGCCGTGCACACGGTGATCGCGGTGCTGGTCATCGCGCTGGTGCTGCTGCAGCGAGGCAAGGGTGCCGACGCCGGCGCAGGCTTTGGCGCGGGGGCTTCCGGTACGGTATTCGGCGCTCGCGGTTCCGCGAGCTTCTTCTCGCGCTCCACGGCAATTCTCGCCACGGCGTTCTTCATCACCAGCCTGGCACTTGCTTACCTGAGCATGCAGTCGCTGTCTACGCCGGATTCGAGCCTGCTTGAGGGCTCGTCCATTATGGAGGCGGTCGACGATGAGGACGTCGACGGGCTGCCGAGCGTGGAGGGTGCAGAGGACGTCCCGGCAGATGAGCTGCCGACGCTTGACGACGACATCCCGACGCTGGACGAGGCGCCGGCTGACGAGGGCGACAACCCGCAGTAAACTGCAAAAACACCGGATGCTCTGGTGGTGGAATTGGTAGACACGCTGTCTTGAGGGGGCAGTGGCGCGAGCCGTGCGAGTTCGAGTCTCGCCCAGAGCACCAACCCTTTACGTCACGCCGGTCCCGGCCGCTGACAAAATCGTTCACGGGGGCATGAGTAGCCGTACCGTGCCGCGAAAAATCTGTTTCAGAATGTAGCTGGCTGATACAATCCCGCTGGGATACGCAGTGGGGGCGAGCGCTTTTTAGCGCAAGCTGGAAATGCTTCAGGAATACATACCTGTATTGATATTTCTCGGTGTCGCGACCGGCATCGGGCTACTTCTCCTTGCGCTCGGCTTCCTGATTGGTCGCGGCAGCAAGGATGACGACAAACTCTCACCGTATGAATGCGGCTTCGAGGCCTTCGACGATTCGCGCATGAAGTTCGACGTGCGCTACTACCTTGTCGCCATCCTGTTCATTATTTTCGATCTCGAAATCGCGTTTCTCTTTCCGTGGGCCGTGTCGCTCGACACGGTGGGTACTTTTGGTCTGGTCGCCATGGGTATTTTCCTGGCGCTGCTCGTCGTGGGATTTATCTACGAGTGGAAAAAGGGCGCGCTGGAATGGGACTAGCCGTTCCGTTTGAGCGAAGCAAGATAGGAGTTCTGGAGTGTCGGTAGCGGAAGCACCCGACCAGGGTGCGGTAGCTGCGGGCGACAGCCTGCAGGAAAAAGGATTTGTCGTAACCAGTGTCGATGCGGTTATGAACTGGGCGCGAACCGGCTCGTTGTGGCCGATGACCTTCGGTCTCGCCTGTTGCGCGGTCGAAATGATGCAGGCCGGTGCGTCGCGCTATGACCTCGATCGTTTCGGCATCATTTTTCGTCCCAGTCCCAGACAGTCCGACTGCATGATTGTTGCCGGGACCCTGACGAACAAAATGGCGCCAGCGCTGCGCAAGGTCTACGACCAGATGCCGGAGCCGCGTTGGGTGGTTTCGATGGGCAGCTGCGCAAACGGCGGCGGCTATTACCACTACTCCTATTCCGTGGTGCGCGGTTGCGACAGGATCGTACCGGTGGACGTCTACGTGCCCGGTTGCCCGCCGACCGCCGAAGCACTGATCTACGGACTTATCCAGCTGCAAAGCAAGATTCGCAGAACCAGCACCATCGCCCGTTAAGGCTGCACCCGATGACGAACCGAAACGAGAGCCTCGCCGCTCGAATCACAGAACGCTTTGGCGACACCGTCACGTTGCTGGAGTCGAGTTGCGGCGAAGTCGGCATCGAAGTGCCGCGCGAAGACTGGTCGGTTGTCGCGCGAGCGTTGCGCACAGATCTCGGCTTCGAGTCGCTGATGGACGTTTGCGGTATCGACTACCTCACCTACGGCGATGACGAATGGAACACGCAGTCGGCGACCGGTACCGGCTTCTCGCGCGGCGTGCAGCGAGAGGCGGTGATTCTCGACGAGGCTGATGCCTTCGATCCACGCCGCTTTGCGGCGGTTTATCACCTGCTGTCGGTGCACAACAACTTTCGCCTTCGTGTCCGTGTGTTCACCGGTACCGCGAACCCGCCGGTGTTGCCGTCGGTCGTCAGTATCTGGTCAGGGGCAAACTGGTTCGAGCGCGAGGCGTTTGACCTGTACGGCATCCTGTTTGAAGGCCATCCTGATCTTCGCCGCATCCTCACGGATTACGGCTTTATCGGCCATCCGTTCCGCAAGGACTTCCCGTTGATTGGCAACGTCGAAGTCAGCTACGACGCGGACAAGGGACGCGTCGCCTACCAACCGGTCTCCATCGAGTCTCGCACGCTGGTGCCGCGCGTCATTCGCGACGACAACCGTTACAACGACGATCTCAAGGACACGGCCAATGGCTGAGATCCAGAATTTCACGCTCAATTTCGGTCCGCAACATCCGGCGGCACACGGTGTATTGCGCCTCGTGCTGGAGATGGACGGCGAGACGATCCAGAAGGCCGACCCACACATCGGACTGTTGCATCGTGCGACCGAAAAACTCGCCGAGTCCAAGCCGTTTAGCCAGAGCATCGGTTACATGGATCGTCTCGACTACGTCTCGATGATGTGCAACGAACACGGCTACGTGCTCGCGATCGAAAAGCTGCTCGGCATCGAAGCGCCGATTCGCGCGCAGTATATCCGCGTCATGTTCGACGAAATCACCCGCATCCTGAATCACCTGATGTGGCTCGGCGCACACGGTCTCGACATCGGTGCCATGACGATGTTCCTGTACTGCTTCCGCGAACGCGAAGATCTGATGGACTGCTACGAGGCGGTCTCCGGTACGCGAATGCACGCGACCTATTACCGGCCGGGCGGTGTTTACCGTGATCTTCCCGAGGCCATGCCGAAGTATCAGGAGTCGAAGTTCCGCAACAAGAAAGAACTCGACAAGATGAACGAGGCGCGCGAAGGCTCGATGCTGGATTTCATCGAGGCGTTTACCGACAAGTTTCCGGGCTGTGTCGACGAATACGAAACCTTGTTGACCGATAACCGCATCTGGAAACAGCGCACCGTCAATATCGGGGTTGTGTCGCCCGAGCGGGCGATGAATCTCGGCTTTTCGGGGCCGATGCTGCGCGGTTCAGGCGTTGCCTGGGACCTGCGTAAAAAACAGCCTTACGAGGTCTACGACAAAATGGACTTCGACATCCCGATTGGCGTGAACGGCGATTGCTACGATCGCTACCTGGTCCGCGTCGAGGAAATGCGTCAGTCCAATCGCATCATCCAGCAGTGCATCGCCTGGTTACGTGAGAATCCGGGTCCGGTCATGCTCGATGATCGAAAAATCACGGCACCCAAGCGGGTCGAAATGAAGGACGACATGGAGTCGTTGATTCACCACTTTAAGCTGTTCACAGAGGGTTACTGCGTACCGGAAGGCGAGGCGTACGCGGCGGTCGAGCATCCGAAGGGTGAGTTTGGTGTTTACCTGGTGTCAGACGGCGCTAACAAGCCGTACCGGCTGAAGGTTCGCGCGCCGGGGTTTGCGCACATTTCGGCGATGTCGGAAATGGTCGAGGGCCACATGCTCGCTGACGTGGTCGCCGTCATCGGAACGCAGGACATCGTTTTCGGCGAGGTTGATCGATGAGCGACGTACTTTCGGCTCACGTGCGCGAGGAAATCGATCACTGGAAAGCACGCTTTCCGGAGGATCGTAAACGGTCGGCTGTCATAGGTGCGCTGCACGCAGCGCAACATGAAAACGACGGTTTCCTGACGGCGGACATCATGAACGCCGTGGCTGATTATCTTGAACTTCCTCCGATCCAGGTCTACGAGGTCGCAACGTTTTATTCCATGTTTCAGACCAAGCCGGTCGGTCGTCACAACGTCGCGATATGCACCAACGTGTCGTGCATGTTGCGTGGCGCTGAAGAGCTGGTTGAGCACGCGGAGAAGAAGCTCGGCATCAAGCTCGGCGAGAGCACCGTGGATGGTCGGATTTACCTGAAGCGCGAGGAGGAGTGCATTGCCGCCTGCGTCGGTGCCCCGGTTGCGATGGTGGATCACGTGTACCACGAAAACCTAACGATCGAAGAGCTCGATACACTGCTGGATGGATTGGACTGATGGCGTACGAACAGAATCTTGTTTGCTTCAGCACCTTTGGGCAGGACGAGTCCTGGAGCCTTGCCACTTATGAAAAGAACGGCGGTTATGAGGCCTGGCGGAAGATCCTGAAAGGTGAAATGACACCGGATGAGGTCATCGACGTCGTCAAGGCGTCCGGCTTGCGCGGCCGCGGTGGTGCCGGTTTCCCGACCGGCTTGAAGTGGAGCTTCATGCCACGCGAGGCGCCGGTGCAAAAGTACATTGTCTGCAATTCGGACGAGAGTGAACCGGGCACCTGCCATGACCGCGAGACATTGCGCTACAACCCGCACGCGCTGGTTGAAGGCATGGCGATCGCCGGTTTCGCGATGGGCGCAACCGCTGGCTACAACTACATCCGTGGTGAGTTCATCGACGAGCCGTTCCCGCGCTTCGAAGCGGCGGTCAAGGAAGCTTATGCAGCGGGGCTGCTGGGCAAGGACATCCAGGGCTCGGGAATCGACTTCGACCTGAATACCTTCCTCGGTGCCGGCGCCTACATCTGCGGTGAGGAAACGGCCCTGCTTGAGTCGCTCGAGGGCAAACAGGGCAAGCCGCGGTTCAAGCCGCCGTTCCCGGCGAATTTCGGGCTGTACGGCAAACCGACGACGATCAACAACACGCAGAGCCTCGCGAGTGTGCCGTCGATCATTCGCAACGGCGCCGAGTGGTTCGCTGGCATCGGTGTCGAAAACAGCGGTGGTACGGCGCAGTTTTCGGTCTCCGGCCACGTCGAAAATCCCGGCAACTTCGAGCTGCCGATGGGTATCCCGTTCAAGGATCTGCTGGAGCTCGCGGGCGGTGTCTGGAAAGGCCGTAAACTCAAGGCTGTGATACCGGGCGGTTCGTCGGTGCCGGTGATGCCGGCCGAAAACATCATGGATTGCACGATGGACTACGACTCGCTGCAAAAGGCAGGTTCGTCATTCGGCACCGGCGCTGTCATGGTCATGGATGAGACTACCTGCATGGTGAAGACGCTGCGCCGAATTTCGCGCTTTTACATGGCGGAATCCTGTGGTCAGTGCACGCCCTGTCGCGAAGGCACCGGTTGGCTGTATCGGATGTTGACCCGCATCCTTGAAGGACGCGGTGAGGAGGCCGATCTCGCCAAGCTGCTCGACGTCGCAAACAAAATTGAAGGCCACACCATTTGTGCGCTTGGCGACGCGGCCGCGTGGCCGGTACAGAGCTTTCTCAAGCACTACCACCATGAGTTTGAGTACATGGTCCGTAACCAGGGCCGAAGCATTGTCGACGACAAGACAGAGGCCGCTGCGTAAGCATGAGCGACGACAAGATCACCATTGAGGTCGACGGCGAGGCCGTCGAAGCGAACCGGGGCGAGATGGTCATCCAGGTGACCGATCGCATGGGCAACTACATTCCTCGCTTCTGCTACCACGAAAAACTCAGCGTGGCGGCGAACTGTCGCATGTGCCTGGTTGAAGCGGAAATGGGCGGTCGTCCGGCTCCGAAACCACTGCCGGCCTGCGCAACACCGGTCGCCGACGGCATGAAGGTGTTTACCCGTTCTCCAAAAGCGATCGCCGCGCAACGCGCGACTATGGAGTTCCTGCTGATCAATCACCCGCTGGACTGCCCGATCTGCGACCAGGGCGGTGAATGCGAGCTGCAGGACCTCGCGGTGGGCTATGGGCGCGACGTGTCCCGCTATAACGACGGCAAGCGGGTGGTCAAGGACAAGGATATCGGCCCGTTGGTATCCACCGACATGACGCGTTGCATTCACTGCACGCGTTGCGTGCGTTTTGGTGAAGAGATCTCCGGCATCCCGCAACTGGGGACCACCGAGCGCGGCGAAAAGATGAAGATCGGCACCTACGTTGAACAAAGCGTCGATCACGAACTGTCAGCCAACATTATCGATCTTTGCCCGGTAGGCGCATTGAACAACAAGCCGTACCGTTACAGCGCCCGCGCCTGGGAAATGATCCAGCACGCGGCGGTTTCACCGCACGATTGCGTGGGGTCCAATCTGTACGCACATACCCTGCGCGGGACGGTGAAACGAATCGTCCCGCGTACCAACGATGCGATCAACGAAACCTGGATCGCAGATCGCGATCGCTTCAGCTACGAGGCTATCTACTCGGCGGATCGTCTGCAGACGCCGATGATCAAGGAAGGTGGTGAGTGGCGCGAAGCCGGCTGGGAAGAAGCGCTGGAAACGCTCGCCGACGTCATGAAGTCGGCGGGTAGCAAGGCCGGTGCGTTGGTCAGTCCAAGCGCTACGCTGGAAGAAGGTTACCTGGCGGCCAAGCTTTTTGATGCGATCGGCTCGGCGAACATCGATCACCGTCTGCGCCAGCGTGACTTTTCAGATCAGGACAACGATCCCGTCTTCCCGTCACTGGGTGTCAGCATCGCGGACGTGGAGGCGCAGGACGCAATTCTCGTTGTCGGGTCAAACCTGCGTCATGAGGCGCCGATCATTGCCCATCGTGTGCGTCAGGCAGCGCTTGCCGGCGGCAAGGTCAGCGCCGTCAATTCAACCGAGTATGACGTCCTCTTTGACCAGCACGCGAGCATCAGCGGTGCCGGCCTGGTCGAAATGCTTGCCGGCGTCGTCGTCGCCACCGGTGCCGCTGTGCCCGCTGGTGTCGAGGCACTGGTGGAAGGCGTCAGTGCAAGCGATGAACAAAAAGCGATCGCGGCGTCTCTCAAAGCGGCAGACAAGGCATTGATTCTGACCGGCAACGTTGCGGGTCGTCACGGTGCGTTCGCGGCGGTCCGGGCATTGGCCGCAGCGCTGGCAGAAGCCACCGGTGCTGCATTGGGTTGTGTTTCCGAAGGCGCGAACTCGGCGGGCCTGTCGCTCGCGGGTGTCTTGCCGCATCGCGGCAAAGCAGGCAGCACGGCCGCTGAGATGATTGCCGGCAAGCTCGATGCCATGCTGCTGTTGAACGTAGAACCGGACGCGGATCTCGCATCGCCCACGATCGGCGATCACCGATTTATTGCTGCGCTGACGCCGTTCGTTTCGGACCCACTGAAAGACAGCGCAGACCTGCTGCTGCCAATTGGCACCTGGGCAGAAACGGCCGGGACGTTTGTCAACGTCGCCGGGACCTGGCAGAGCTTCAAGGGGTTCGCCAATCCGGTTGGCGAGGCGAGGCCGGCGTGGAAGGTGTTGCGCGTGCTCGGCAACCTTGTCGGCGCCGAAGGCTTCGAGTTTGTTACCAGCGAGGACGTTCTGGCCGAGGCAAAAGATGCCATTGGCGATGTCGGCCCCGGAGTTTACGCGGGTACCGCAAAACACGTTAAACCGAATGGCGAAGACGCGCCGTCGGCGGTCATCGATACGCCGATCTACTCGGTCGACAGCCTGGTACGCCGCGCGCACGCGCTGCAACAAACTGTTGAGGCCAGGCGAGCACGGGAGGCGGTCGAGTCATGAACGCCATCCTGGCGCTTTGGGAATCGCTGGATCCGATGATCCAGTACCTGATCGTCTCCACGTTCAAGATCCTGATCGTGACTGTCGGTGTCATCCTGACAGTTGCATTCTCCACCTACTTCGAACGCAAAGTGATCGGCAGTATGCAGTCACGCGTTGGTCCAAACCGGGTGGGGCCACTGGGACTTGGTCAGCCGTTCGCGGACGTCATCAAGTTGCTGATCAAGGAAATTGTCGTTCCGGCGGAATCGAACAAGTTCCTGTTTGTCATTGCACCGTTGCTGACGCTGATTCCGGCGCTGGCGGCCTGGGCGGTGATGCCACTGCATCCCGGCTTTGTGATCGCCGATATCAATGCAGGCTTGTTGTATGTACTGGCGCTGACGTCGGTTGGCGTCTACGGGGTCATCCTCGCGGGCTGGGCCACGAATTCCAAGTATGCGCTGCTGGGAGCGATGCGATCGGCGGCGCAAATTGTTGCTTACGAGATTGCTATGGGCTTTGCGCTGGTTGGTGTGTTGATGGCGTCGCGCAGCCTGAACCTGGGTGACATCATCGATGGACAGTCCGGGGGCATCGGCAACTGGTATGTCTGGTGGTTGTTTCCGCTGTTTATCGTTTACTGGATCTCCGGTGTCGCCGAAACCAACCGCGCGCCGTTCGATGTCGCGGAGGGCGAATCCGAGATTGTTGCCGGGTTCCATGTCGAGTATTCCGGTGTCGCATTTGCGCTGTTCTTCCTGGCTGAATACGCGAACATGGTGCTGATCTCCGGCATGGTGGCGATCTTCTTCCTCGGCGGATGGGCCTCACCGTTTGCCGGTCTCGACATCCTCGCCAATCTCCCGATCATCGGCGTCCTGGCGCAGGACGGCTTTCCGTGGTTGTTCGCCAAAATCGCGTTCTTCATGTACTCCTTCTTCTGGTTTCGCGCGACATTCCCGCGTTACCGCTACGACCAGATCATGCGTCTGGGCTGGAAGGTCTTTATTCCCGTAACCATCGTCTGGATCGCTGTGGAAGCGGTCATGGCATGGGCCAAGCTTGGCCCGTGGTCAGTCGCGTAGAGGCGTCGACAAATGGCTCAACTGATCAGCTACGTTAAGACGTTCGCGCTCTGGGAGCTCCTGAAAGGGCTTCGTGTGACGTCGAGAAACTTCTTCAAAAAGAGTGTCACCCTCGAATACCCGGAGGAAAAGACGCCGCAGTCGCATCGTTTCCGGGGCCTGCATGCGCTGCGTCGCTACCCGAACGGCGAGGAGCGCTGCATTGCCTGCAAACTCTGCGAAGCGGTTTGCCCTGCATTAGCCATAACGATCGAATCGGATGTCAGCCAGGACGGCACGCGCCGCACCACGCGTTACGACATCGACTTGTTCAAGTGCATCTACTGCGGTTTCTGCGAGGAAGCCTGCCCGGTTGACGCGATTGTCGAAACGCGGATCCACGAGTACCACATGGAGCAGCCCGGCGAGAACATCATGACCAAGGACAAGCTGCTCGCAGTGGGTGAGAAGTACGACGCGATGATCTCTGCCGACAAGGCTGCGGACGCCGCGTATCGATAGGCTCGACGATGATCTCTCACGCAATCCTGTTTTACCTGTTCGCGGCTGTTTTGCTGGCGGCCGCGTGCGGTGTGGTGTTCTCAAAGAACCCGATCCATTCGATCATGTTTCTGGTGCTGACCTTTTTCCAGAGTGCCATTCTCTGGCTGATGGCCGAGGCGGAGTTCCTCGCTATCGTGCTGGTGCTTGTTTACGTCGGCGCCGTCATGGTGCTTTTCCTGTTCGTTGTGATGATGCTTGAGGTCGATGTGGAAGCCGTGAAGCAGGGCCTGACGCGGTATGCGCCTCTGGCGTTGCTCATCGCGGCGGTCATGACCATCGAGCTTGTGCAAGTGATCTGGCTGCGCAGTGGCGGTGGTGACATAGCCGGTGGCTTCGCGCCCTTGCCCGAGGGCTATGACAACACCAAGGCACTGGGCCAGGTGCTGTACACCGAGCATGTGTATGCGTTTGAAATCGCCGCTGTCGTGCTGTTGCTCGCGATTGTTGCCGCGATCACGTTGACGATGCGCAAACGGCCGAATCTCAAAGTGCAGAATATTTCGGCGCAGGTCGCTGTGCGTGCCAGGGACCGTGTCCGCGTGGTGCAGATGGATCCGGAGGAAAAGCAATGATCGGCCTGCAGCACTACCTGACGCTGTCTGCGTTGCTGTTTGTTCTGAGCATCGCCGGCATCATCATCAATCGCCGCAACCTGATCCTGATCCTGATGTGCATCGAGTTAATGCTGCTTGCGGTGAATTTCAATTTCATTGCCTTTTCGCGGTATCTCGGAGATGAGCTTGGGCAGGTGTTCGTGTTCTTCATCCTGACGGTCGCGGCTGCGGAAGCGGCTATCGGCCTGGCAATTCTGGTCGTGCTGTTCCGCAACAAGCGTTCGATCAATGTTGAAGAACTCAACACGATGAAGGGATAGGGGATGTACGACATATACCTGACCATCGTTCTGGTGCCGCTGATTGCGGCGATCGTCGCTGGTCTGTTTGGCACACAGATCGGTCGAGCGGCAGCGCACTGGCTGACGATCCTCGCGGTGGGCCTGTCGAGCGCGCTGTCGTTCTATGTGCTTTACCAGATGACGGTCTTTGGAGCGCCCGCCGAGAATATCTCGGTGTACACCTGGGCGGTTACCGACGGTCTGCGCATGGAGGTCGGCTTTCTCGTTGATCGTTTGACGGCGCTGATGATGTGCGTCGTGACCTTCGTCTCGCTGATGGTGCACATCTACACCATTGGCTACATGCACGACGATCCGGGCTACCAGCGCTTCTTCAGCTATATCTCGCTGTTCACGTTTGCGATGCTGATGCTGGTGATGTCGAACAACTTCCTGCAGTTGTTTTTCGGCTGGGAAGCCGTGGGTCTCGTGTCGTACCTGTTGATTGGCTTCTGGTACAAGAAAGAAACCGCAATATTCGCCAACCTCAAGGCCTTCCTCGTAAATCGGGTGGGCGACTTCGGCTTCCTGCTGGGGATTGCCGGTGTCGTGATGATGACCGGCTCGCTCGATTACGCGACCGTGTTCGGACAGGCGGAATCCATTGCGGCGCAGGAGATCGAGGTCATTGGCGGCACCCCGTGGAACGCGATGACGGTGATCTGCATCCTGCTGTTTATCGGCGCGATGGGTAAATCGGCACAGGCGCCGCTGCATGTCTGGCTGCCGGACTCCATGGAAGGCCCGACACCGATCTCGGCACTGATTCACGCCGCGACCATGGTAACCGCCGGTATCTTTATGGTTGCGCGTATGTCGCCGCTGTACGAGCTGACGACCACCGCGTTGGCCGTTGTCATTATCATCGGCGCCATCACGGCGTTCTTCATGGGCCTGCTCGGCATCATCCAGAACGACATCAAGCGTGTTGTCGCCTATTCGACGCTGTCGCAGCTCGGTTACATGACAGTCGCGCTGGGTGCGTCCGCGTACGGCGCCGCTATTTTCCACCTGATGACGCACGCCTTCTTCAAGGCGCTGCTGTTCCTCGCGGCCGGCTCCGTGATTATTGCGATGCATCATGAGCAGGACATTCGCAAGATGGGTGGCCTCAGGAAATACCTGCCGATCACGTACTGGACATCGCTGGTCGGGTCGCTGGCGCTGATCGGTTTCCCGGGGCTATCCGGCTTCTTCTCGAAGGACCTGCTCATCGAGGCAGTGCATTACTCGCATTGGCAGGGGCAGGGCGCTGTGTACTGGATTGCCTACCTGAGCGTGCTGCTCGGGGTCTTCATCACGGCGTTGTATTCCTTCCGCATGTTCTTCCTTGTATTCCACGGTGAGGAGCGTATGGATGCGGAAACCAAATCCCATCTGCACGAGACGCCGTGGGTCGTCACAGCTCCGCTAATCCTGCTGGCTGTCCCGTCGGCGGTCATTGGCTGGATCACCGTGGAACCGATCCTGTTCGGCGGTTACTTCGGCGATGCGATTCAGGTCAGCGCGTCGAAAGACGTTCTCGCCACGCTGGGCACGGACAAGTGGGAGTCCAGCCTCGCGCTGCTGTTGCATGCACCGATGACGCTGGCGTTCTGGTTTGCACTGGCCGGTGTCGGTGTCGCCTGGTTCCTGTGGCTTAAACGTCCGGAGATACCGGAAACGATCCACGAGAAGTTCAAGGGCGTCTACGTGCTGCTGGAACGCAAGTACTATTTTGACGACCTGTGGATCAAGGGTTTCGCTGGCGGCGGTCGCAAGATCGGACACTTTCTCTGGCAGCGGGGTGACCAGACCGTGATTGATGGCTGGCTGGTCAACGGCACGGCAAACACCGTGGGTCGAATCGCGTCTGTGGTGCGCAATATCCAGACGGGCTACCTGTACAGCTACGCGTTCGCGATGATTATCGGCCTGGCAGCGATTTTGAGCTGGCTGGTCTGGCTGCGCTGAGGACGACGATATGGAATTTTCGAATCTCCTCAGCATCCTGATCTGGCTGCCGGTTTTCGGCGGCGCTGCCCTGCTCGCTATCGGCGATGAGGGTGATGCGGCGTCGTCGCGCGCCGGCATCATGCGCATCGCGGCGCTGGGCATTGCTGTACTGACTTTCCTGCTCAGTATCCCGTTGTTTACAGGCTTTGATAACTCAACGTCGGCGATGCAGTTTGTCGAGCGAGTGCCCTGGGTGCCGTCATTGGGTGTTGACTACTTTCTTGGTGTCGACGGGTTTTCGACACCGCTGATCCTGTTGACGACGTTTATCACGCCCCTCGTGATCGTCGCCGGTTGGGATTCGATCAAAAACCGGCCGGCACAGTATTTCGCCGCGTTTCTGATCCTGGAAGGCCTCATGGTCGGTGTGTTCTCAGCACTCGACGCCATGCTCTTCTATGTATTTTGGGAAGCGATGCTGGTCCCGATGTTCCTGATCATCGGCGTCTGGGGCGGCAAACGCCGGATTTACGCGACGATCAAGTTCTTCCTCTACACCTTCTTGGGCTCCGTGCTGATGCTCGTGGCCTTTATATACCTGTATCGCCTGACCGGGTCGTTTGATCTGATGAGCTTCATGGAGGCGCCCATCGGGCTGACGGCGCAGAAGTTCATCTTCCTCGCTTTCTTGCTCGCGTTCGCGGTGAAGGTCCCGATGTGGCCCGTTCACACCTGGCTACCGGATGCGCACGTCGAGGCACCGACCGGCGGTTCCGTCATCCTGGCGGCCATCATGTTGAAGATGGGCGGATACGGCTTCGTGCGTCTCGCGCTGCCCATTACACCGGACGGCAGCCAGTACTTTGCCGGCCTGATGATCGCGCTGTCACTGATTGCGGTCGTCTATATCGGGCTCGTCGCCTTGATGCAGCGCGACATGAAGAAGCTGATCGCGTACTCGTCGATCGCGCACATGGGCTTCGTGACTCTCGGCTTCTTCCTCGTCTGGTTCCTGGCCGGCGAGTCCGGGTCCGTGCTGGGGATGCAAGGCGGCATGATCCAAATGGTGTCGCACGGGCTGATCTCGGGGGCCATGTTCCTCTGTGTTGGCGTGCTGTATGACCGCGTACACAGCCGAGAGATCGCTGACTACGGCGGTGTCGCGAACACGATGCCGATTTTCGCGGCCTTCATGGTGCTGTTCTCCATGGCTAACGCCGGCCTGCCGGGCACCTCCGGGTTTGTTGGCGAATTCATGGTGATTATCGCCAGCTTCAAGGCAAACTTCTGGATTGCCTTCCTTGCGGCGACCACGCTGATTCTTGGCGCGGGCTATACGCTGTGGATGGTCAAGCGGGTGGTTTACGGCGACGTCGGTAACGAAAAAGTGGCCGGCTTGAAGGACCTCAGTGCGCGAGAGTTCGCCGTGCTGTCGATCCTGGCGGCGTCAGTCTTGCTGCTGGGCCTTTGGCCTGCGCCGCTCGTGGACATGATGAACGTAACGATTGAAAACCTGGTTGCCCAGATCGGCCAGTCGAAACTGTAAGGCACTATGGAAACGATGAACTTTCTGGTCGCTCTTCCCGAAATCGTCCTGCTTGGGATGATCTGTGTTGTGCTGCTCGCCGACCTGTTCGTCGACGAAGAGCGTCGCGTCGTCACCTTCTGGCTGGCGATCGCGAGCCTGGGTGCCACGATGTGGGCCTTGCTGACAACGGCGCCGGAGACGACAACGCTGACCTTCTCGGGCTCCTACGTATCCGATCCGTTCTCGCAGATCCTCAAGGTCGCGGCGGTCGGCTTCGTGGGCGTGTGCTTTGTTTACGCGCGGGATTACCTGGCGGCCAACAAATTGCACAAAGGCGAGTTTTATCTGCTTGGTTTGTTCGGTCTGCTGGGCATGATGATCATGATGTCTTCCAACAGCCTGCTGACCATGTACATGGGGCTGGAGACGTTGTCGCTGTCGCTGTACGCGCTGGTAGCCATCGATCGAAACAACGTCACGTCGGCCGAGTCGGCGATGAAGTACTTCGTTCTGGGGGCTATCGCCTCCGGTGCTTTGCTGTACGGTATCTCCTGGGTTTACGGGGTCACGGGTGCACTGCAGTTTGACCAGATCGCCGCAGCGATCGAAGCAGACCCGTCCATCAATGCGCTACCGCTGTGGTTCGGTGTCGCCTTCCTGGTTGTCGGTATCGCCTTCAAATTCGGCGCGGTTCCGTTTCACATGTGGATACCCGACGTTTACCAGGGCGCTCGAAGCCCGATCACGCTGTACATCGCCTCGGCACCGAAACTGGCGGCTCTCGCTCTCCTGATGCGTATCCTGGTCGATGGCCTCGGCACCGTGCACGACGTCTGGGCGGACATGATTACGGTGGTGGCCGTGCTCTCACTGGTTATCGGTAACGTCGTCGCGATTGCACAGACTAACATCAAGCGAATGCTGGGTTATTCGACGATCGCTCACGTGGGCTTCATCCTTCTGGCAATTATGACGGGGACCAGCGATGGCTATGCCGCCGCGCTGTTCTACACGCTGACCTACGTTGTCGCGAGCCTCGGTTCCTTTGGCATGGTCATCCTGCTCAGTCGTGGCGGCTATGAAGCCGAGAATATCTCCGACTTCAAGGGGCTGAATGCACGCAGCCCGTGGTTCGCTCTGATGATGATGTTCCTCATGCTGAGTCTTGCCGGGATCCCACCGTTCGTCGGCTTCTTTGGCAAGGTCAACGCCATCAGCGCGGTACTCGATGCCGGTTTCATCGGTATCGCGATTCTTATGGTCCTTGCCTCGGTGATCGGCGCGTTCTACTACCTCCGGGTTATCTGGTACATGTACTTTGAAGAGGCTGAAGACCAGGCGGTTTTCCAGGCCGGCAGCGACGCACGAGTCGTGCTGAGCCTCAATTCAGTGGCTGTTCTGGCATTGGGAATCTTGCCGGGATGGCTCTGGGCGTTGTGCATCCAGATTATGGGTTAAAAACCCGAATTACCGGCTTGTAATACCCCCAACAACTCCGTAGTATGCGCAACCTGCCGATGCGGGGTGGAGCAGTCTGGCAGCTCGTCGGGCTCATAACCCGAAGGTCGCAGGTTCAAATCCTGCCCCCGCTACCAAACAAAGAAAGGGTCCCCTTTGGGGGCCCTTTCTTTGTTTGGGAGTTGTGGTGCCAGGAGATGATCCTCGTTCAACAAAACGCGGTAGCGTTTTGGACGCCCGTCGGGCGGGGCAGAGCCCCGAAGATCGGCCAGAGCCGATCTGAGTCAATCCTGCCCCCGCTACCAAACAAAAGAAGGGTCCCCTTGGGGGCCCTTTTTTTGTTTGGGAGTTGTGGTGCCAGGAGATGATCCTCGTTCAACGAAACGCGGTAGCGTTTTGGACGCCCGTCGGGCGGGGCGGAGCCCCGAGGATCGGCCAGAGCCGATCTGAGTCAATCCTGCCCCCGCGGCCAGCGAAGCTGGCCAGCTGAAGTCGGCACTCACGCAAAGAGGCAAGAGTCGCCGATGGCGGTGAGGTACCTCAAGGCTTCGTCCTAAGTATCAGTCCTGCCCAAACACGCACGTAGTCGTGGACGTGCGAACACGCTTAGCTGATGTGCCCAAAGGGAACACGGCAACGAAGTCTGTTCTGCATGATGTTCAGTAGCGTTCGTGGCAGGCGAAACTCAATCTCCGGTGCTGCTGTGAACCCGAGATCGAATTGGTCGTCGTATTCGCGCACCCAAGTGTCATTCCACGGTACGAAAGCCTCGGATTTAAAAAGACCGAGGAGTTCGGAGCTGATGAGATGGATGCCTTGATGTGATACCTCGATTCGAAGTGGTATGCCGCTCCTCAAGTACCATAGGGGTGAAGCGTAGTTGCCGCAATGAATGGCATTCGTTCCTTGCTTGGCCGGATAAGTTTGCGCGAGTCGAGCAACGTGTCTTAGCCTGACCCACGCAAGGCCAGCGAGGACCAATGGTGCGATAGTTACGTAGACCCAAGCAGTTCCAAACATGTCCTTCGACGACAAACCAAATTGACTGTCAACTACCCTGAGAGGATAAACAGAATAGCAGAGAGTCATGGACCTGCGCTTGAGGCCAAATGGCAGATGCATGGGTATACTCGTCGGCTTCACTCCTGCTACTGAGTAGTTCCCTATGACTCGTCTCGTTGCCACGATTCTGCTGCTGGTTTCCTCATCTCTGGTTCATGCCCAGTCTGACTATCAAACGCCGGATCCTGCGCTCACCGCACTGGTTGAAGCACCGTTGCAGCCCGCGGCCAGCGTGTCGCCGGACAAAAGCCGGGTGGCCACGCTGGAATGGCGCTGGGTATTACCGCTCGCCGAAGTCGCACGCGACGAGATCAAGCTCGCCGGCATCCGTATCGATCCAGTGACGTTTGCCCGGTCGCGCTCCCGGACCTATGACTCGATCGTGCTGCACGACCTGCAGAGCGGTGAGAAGACGCCGGTGGTCGGGCTGCCGGCAGGTGCGCGGATCGCGTCGCCGTCATGGTCGTCTGACTCCCGGTATCTGGCTTTCACCGTCGAACATGACGGAGCGCGAACGCTCTGGTTGAGCGACGCTACATCCGGCAAAGCGCGCCAGCTCAGCGACGCATCGCTAAACGGCGTATTGACGTCGACGCCGTACCGGTGGCTCCCGGACGGCTCGGCCCTGATTGCCAACCTCGCCGTTAATCACGGCAAGCCGATGCCCGAGCCAGGTATGCAAGCTGTGGCACCGGTGATCCAGGAGACCAACCCGGAAAGTCGTGCCCCCGTGCGGACCTACCAGGACCTGCTGGCAACGCCGGCTGACGAGGAACAGTTTGCGTTC
>JBCDJX010000046.1:0-25838 GCA_038747355.1 Pseudomonadota bacterium
ATGACCAACATTTCCGGCGGAGTCGCCGTCATCACGGGTGCCGCGTCCGGCATCGGGGCCTGTCTCGCCGCCGAGTTCGCGGCCCGCGGTGCGACGCTGGCGCTTGCGGACATCGACGTCGAGGGTCTGGCCAGGGTGCGCAACGCCGTTAGCGAACACGGCAACACCTGCACGCTGCACACCGTGGACGTTGGCAATCGAAAGGCCATCCAGGCATTCGCCGCGGATGTTGAAGGCCAACACGGTCGCGCCAGTGTGCTGATAAACAACGCGGGTGTGTCCCTGATCAGCAGTGCCGAGGACACCTCATACGCGGATTTTGAGTGGCTGATGCAGATCAACTTCTGGGGTGTGGTCAACAGTTGCTCGGCGTTCCTGCCGATGCTGCGGCGAGAGCGCGAGGCACACATCGTTAACCTCTCCAGCCTGTTTGGTCTCGTGTCGGTGCCGCTGCAGTCGGCGTACAACGCCAGCAAGTTCGCCGTCAGGGGCTACACCGAAGCCCTGCGCATGGAACTGGAGAGATCGCCGATTCGCGTAACCTGTGTCCACCCGGGCGGTGTACGAACGCCGATCGCGCGACATGCCAGGGTCGGCGACGGCATTGCCGGAGCGAAGCACGACCGGCTCGCCGACCTGTTTGAAGCGCGGGCAATGACGACGCCGGAGCAGGCCGCGTTGCTGATAGCGCGCGCCGTGGAAAAGAACCGTGAGCGTCTGCTGGTCGGTGCGGATGCGCGCCTGGTCGACAAAATTGCACGCTTGCTGCCGACTCGCTATGACCGGGTGCTGGGCCTTAGGAAACTGCTGGGCAATTAGTCGTCATCTTCGACGTCGACCTCTCGCTTGAGGGCATCGATGTCGAGAATGACGTAGCGCGCAGATCGCTTGTCGACGATTCCGCGTTCGCGCCACTCGCTTAGGATCATGTTGACCCGCTGGCGCGAACCGAGACTCAGCAAGGCGAAGTCGCTTTGACTCATCTTCAATTCGATCACGGTGCCAAGTTCATTTTCCTGACCATGGTCATTCGCCAGCATGACCAGACGTCGAGCGAGTCTCGAACGCAATGGGTAAAACGACAGCCAGGACAGTAGCTGGTAGATCCCGCGACTGTCGTTGATCACTTTGCCGATCATCTGCTGGTAGATGATCGGGTTTTTTGACGCTGCGTCCCGAATGACGCCGGCCGGAACAACGACGACGTCGGCCTCTTCGATGGTCTGTGCATCCAGATTGCGTGTGTTGGTGCCGTCGGGAATCGCGAATTCGCCGAACCAGGCATTCTCGGTCTGGTCGATAATGGCGAACTCCTGGCCGGCCTCGCTGGTCAGCTTGATGCGAACGCGCCCGGAAAGGACGCCGTACACGTCCTCACAAGGGTCACCGATCGCAAATACGTAGCTGTCGACCGGATAGCGCCGGATTCGGGCGTTGCTGGCGATGGTTTCGATGGTCGACTCGTCCACACCGGCCAGCCATTGGGCCTTACGGACGGCCGCGACGACATCGCTGTGTGTTCTTACAGTGGTCAACCGGAATCCTCGTTAGTTCCGGTAGTCTAACAAAACCGGCTGCGGCGCGATGCGATGCGCCGCCCGGGCCGGCTAGAAGCGCGCGTAATTACCGTTGTAGTACATCAACGGTGCGCCATCGTAGGCCTCGTGACGAAGGACCTCGCCAATGATGATGTGGTGGTCACCCGCATCAATGACGCGCTCTGTCCGGCAGTCCAGTCGAGCCAGCCCGGCCTCGAGGATCGGCACCTGCTCGTCCGACATGCGGTATTGAATTCGGTCGAACGCCTTGTGGTCGGTCTTTGCGAAGTGCCGTGAAATGGCTTCCTGCTGATCGTTCAGGACGTGGATGGCGAAATGAGTGGCCTCAAGGTAGGCCTGCAGGGAATTCGACGACTTCGCAATGTTCCATAGTACGAGCGGCGGGTCCAGGGACACGGAACTGAAGCTGTTGGCCGTAATTCCGCAGGCGCGGCCGTCGGCGGCACAGCAGGTGACCACGGTAATGCCGGTGGCAAATTTACCGAGCGTCTGACGCAATTCGAGGAGGCTGTCGGTCATAGCGGGCGAAGTATGAGGACGGACCGTTGGCGGAGCAAGCGAATCTGTTCAGCATTACCTTGTAATGCTGTGAATTCATGAGAAAATAAGGACTTGGCAGCGGGGCGCCCCTGATTACATGTCGACCGACGAGCGTTGGTGAATGAGCCAGCCACCTGACAGTTCCTCCACTACCGGGATCCGGCAGCGACGACCTCTCGCAGGAGAACGCACTCGAGGCACCGTCGACGCCCTGCAAACCCAGATCGCCGTCAATCTCCAGCATCTGTCCATCGAGCAGTTCGATGAGCAGCTGCGGCGCAATGTCTCTGATTTACCGGAAGCGGCGGGCTGTGATGCCGCTTTCCTGGCGTTGCTCAGCGACGACGGCGCAACCATCGAGACGGTGTTTTCCGCGAAAAGCGGATTCGCACAATGCAGCGCGGATGTCATTGCCGGTGACACCCTGGCTGACTGGCCCTGGCTGTCCGGTCGCCTCGGTCATCTCCGCGTCATTGAGATCGACAATTCCCGCAAACTGCCTGACGTCGCCGCCGACGAGGGTGCGCGCCTGGCGGAGCTGCACTTTGGGTCCCTGCTGGTCGTCGGCATCGCCGTTGAGGACAGCGTCGCCGGTTTTCTGGCCTTGGCCAACGAGCATCCTGTCGACAGCTGGGATGCGCATTTTCATTTACTGGTTAAGCTGCTCGGCGCGTCGCTGGCGTCCGGCCTCAAGCTTTGCCATGACCGCAGCGTTTTGACCGACCTGCAGGAGCGCAACGAACTGGTTGCGATCACGGCAAACGACGGCATCTGGGATTTCGACGGCCTGACCAAGCGCATCGAGTTGTCGCCGCGCTGGAAAGTCATGCTCGGCTACGACATCGACGACGAGAACGTGAATCTCGACTGGTATAACCTCGTGCATCCGGACGATATGTCGCGGGTTCAGTCACGCATGCGCCAGCACCTTGAGGGCAAGGCCGATACCTTCGAATCGACGCATCGCATGCGTCATCGCAACGGTGAATGGCGCTGGATGAGCAGTCGTGCAAAGGGTGTTCTGGATCAGAACGGACGCTTGCTTCGCTTGCTCGGCGTGGAAGTCGATATCACCGAACGCAAGCTGTATGAAGAGGCGTTGTTTCGTGAAAAGGAAAGCGCGCAGATCACCCTGCAGTCGATCGGCGATGGCGTCATTACCACGGATGCGGACGGTGTTGTCGAATACGTCAACCCGGTCGCCGAAGAACTCACGGGCTGGAAAGTCGATGACGCCAGCGGCCGACCGCTGGAAGAGATCTTCCGTGGTTTCCACGAGGAAACCTGCGAACCGCTTGAAAACCCGCTCGACGTAGCGATCAAGCGCGACCGCGCGATCAAGTCCGTGCGCCCGACCTTGTTGATTCGTCGCGACGGTAACGAGTTGTACATCGAAAGCACCGCGTCGCCGATCCGTGACGGTAAGGGCGTCGTGACCGGTGGTGTACTCGTCTTCCACGATGTGTCTGAAGCGCGTGAGTTGAACAAGCGACTCAGTTATCACGCCAGCCACGACAGCCTGACGGGCCTGGTCAATCGGCGGGAATTCGAAAACCGCCTTGAACGTGCTCTGAAAAGTGCACGAGCACGAGAGACGAGCTATGCGCTGCTGTACCTCGACCTCGATCAGTTCAAGATCGTTAATGACTCTTGCAGTCACAACGCCGGCGACGCCTTATTGCATCAGCTCGGCGCGTTGCTGAAGTCGAAAATTCGCTGGCGCGACACGATTGCGCGTCTCGGTGGTGACGAGTTTGGCGTGCTGCTGGAAAGCTGCGCCCTGGACCAGGCGATGCAAACCGCCGAGGAACTGCGCAAGGCGATCAGCGAGTTCAAGTTCGTCTGGGATGAGCGTTCCTTCCGGCTTGGCGTCAGTATCGGTGTTGTACCGATTACCGCTGAAAACGAGGACGTTGCGGCCTTACTCAGCGCCGCCGACAGCGCCTGCGCGGCGGCCAAGGAAGCCGGCCGTAACCGCGTCCACAGCTTCCAGGAAAACGACATCGACCTGATGAAGCGCCGGCGCGAGCTGCAGTGGGCGGCCCGGATCAACAACGCGCTGGAGGACAACCGGTTCGAGCTGTTCCGTCAGTCCATCAAACCGCTGTCGGATCATGATGAGGGTGCGCACTACGAGATTCTGCTGCGCATGCGTGACGAAAACGGCGGCATGATCTCGCCGGGGTTGTTTATTGAGGCTGCAGAGCGCTACGGCATTACGCCGAATATTGATCGTTGGGTGATCCGTTCGGCATTCCAGTGGCTGGTGTCGGAAGCCGATGAGCGCTCGCGACTGACCATGTGCTCGATCAACTTGTCCGGCCAGAGTATCGGTGACGAAAAATTCCTGCCGTTCGTGATTGACCAGTTCCAGATGAGCGGCCTGGATGCGACCAAGATCTGTTTCGAGATTACCGAAACGGCGGCCGTGGCCAGCTTCGCGCAGGTCAACCGCTTCATCAACGCCCTGAAGGAGCTCGGCTGCATGTTCGCGCTGGACGACTTTGGTACCGGTATGTCGTCATTCGGATACCTGAAACACTTCCCGGTCGACTTCCTGAAAATCGACGGCATGTTCGTCAAGGAAATGCTGCACGACCCGATTGACCGCGAGATGGTCCGCTCCATCAACGAGATCGGCCACCTGACCGGCAAAAAGACGATCGCCGAGTTCGCCGAAAACGAAGAGATCATCACAATGTTGCGCGGCATGGGCGTTGATTACGCCCAGGGATACGGCGTGTCCGAGCCGAAACCGGTTGCCCGCGCCGTTGCCTGAAGCGGCTAGCTGATTCGCAGCAGCATCGACAAATCGACCGCCTGCACGTGTTTGGTTAAGGCACCCACGGAAATACAGTTCACGCCGGTCTCGGCGTAGGCACGGACGTTGTCCAGCGTCACGTTGCCGGACACTTCCAGTTCCGCTGCCACGATCCCGTAACCCTGATTGATCGTCACGGCACGTTCAATGTCGATGATGCTGAAGTTGTCCAGCAGGATCCGATCGGCACCCGCATCGAGTGCCTCGTTTAGCTCATCGATTGTCTCGACTTCTACTTCAACGGAGACGTCCGGGTGGGCCGCGCGTGCGCGCTCAAGTGCCGATGCGACGCTGCCGGCGCTGCTCACGTGGTTTTCCTTGATCAGTATCGCGTCGTAAAGGCCCAGTCGGTGGTTGTGTCCGCCGCCGCAGCGAACGGCGTGCTTTTGCGCGAGTCGCAGGCCAGGGAGCGTCTTGCGCGTGTCCAGTATCCGCGCTGTGGTACCGGCTACTGCATCGACGTAGTGTCGTGTGCGGGTGGCGGTTGCGGACAGGGTTTGCAGGAAGTTCAGCGCACTGCGTTCACCGCTGACGAGTGCACGAGTCGGTCCGACCAGCTTGCAGATAATGTCGTGGGGCTCGGCGTGTTCGCCGTCCGCGACGTACCAGTCGACGATGACGGTGTCATCAAGCTGGCGGAACACCTCATCAAACCAGTGTTGGCCGGCGAGTACACAGGATTCTCGCGCAACGACAGTGGCGCCGTTTACGGCATCGGCATCGATCAGATCGGCCGTGAGGTCGCCGCTGCCGATGTCTTCGGCCAGCGCGGCGCGAACGTTGTCATGAATGGGTTGCCGGAGTTCATCAGGGACCATACTGGGGGGATTCCACGTATCGTGTTGTTGGTATTTGTGCGCGACCGCGCGGTGCGTATTATAAGCGCCGTATCGCGGGCCACGCATGTTTTTAGCGCTGTGCATGCTGTTTGCGCCCTTCGACCGTTAATCTCTCAAGGTGTTGAATTTCAATGACTTCCATCTCGCCGGACGGAACCGGCCTGACACGCGTGGAGCAGCTGACCGACGACCGGGATTCCTGGCCGCTGTCGCCCTGTGTCATGATATGTACGCTCGATGATGACGACCGCTGTCTCGGCTGCGGCCGCTCGGTGGACCAGATATCCAACTGGGCGCTGATGAACAAGGCACAGCAGTGGGACGTGATCGACGAGCTCAAAGACTGGCAGCCGGAATAAGGACTGGAAATGCGATTAATCGCCACCATGCTGTTGTTGCTGATGTTGTCGGGCTGTTCTGCCATGTTGCTTGGCGGCGATGTCCCGCCGCCGCAGCAGAGCTCCGACGAAGAAGACAAGTCTGGAAAAAAGGGACGTTGACGTGGACGTAAATTCAAGAATCGAAGAACAGCTGAACACCAACCCGGTCATCCTTTACATGAAGGGTACGCCGGACTTCCCGCAGTGCGGGTTCTCGAGCCAGGCAGTCGCGGCGTTGAACGCGATTGGCAAGCCGTTTTCCTACGTCAACATCTTCGAGGATCCGGAGATTCGGGAAGGGCTGAAGGTCTACTCAAACTGGCCGACGTTTCCACAGCTCTACGTCAAAGGCGAGCTGATTGGCGGCAGCGATATTGTTATCGAGATGTATCACTCGGGCGAGCTGCACAAGGTCATCGAAGAAGTCGACACCGCCGAGTAAACGCCCCCGGGGTCGACTAGAACCGGTCGAAGATCGGGCGAAAGCGGTTGACGATTTCGCAGAAAACGTCGGCCGTCATCTCCGCGTCGTACGCCGCCGAGTGCGCCGATTCCTCTGACCACTCAAAGCCGGCCACTTTCGCGGCTCGTGACAACACGGTTTGACCGAACGCGACACCGCACAGTGTCGCCGTGTCGAAGCTGCTGAACGGGTGGAACGGGTTACGCTTGATCTGCGTACGTTCGACCGCTTTATTCAAGAAACCGAGGTCAAACGACGCGTTGTGCCCGACCAGTACGGCGCGTGTGCACTTGTTGTCGCGGATTTCCCGGCGCACCTCGCGAAACACCCGTTGCAGTGCGTCACGCTCGTCGATGGCCGGTCGCAACGGATGATCCGGGTCGATGCCATTGACGGCCAGCGAGGCCGGCTCCATGTTGGCACCGTCAAACGGCTTGACGTGGTAGCGCAGCGTGTCGCCGCGCATCAGCTGCCCGTCGTCACGAAAATCCACGAAGACGGCAGCAATCTCCAGCAGCGCATCTGTCTGCGCATTAAAGCCACCGGTTTCCACGTCAACGACGATCGGCAGGAAACCGCGAAAGCGATCCGCCATTAATTCCGGGTTAGCCACGCGCTGTCTCTTGAAGTTTTGCGTCGAGTACCAGGTTCATTGTGTAACGAACACCGAAGCCGGTCACTTCCGTCGGTACGTGAGCGAGGCCGCCTTTGTGACTACCGGCCGAAAGGTCCATGTGCAGCCAGGCAACGTCGTTTTCGATGAATTCACCGAGAAAACTGCCCGCCAGGATATGGTCACCGGCCCCGTTGGGCGAACACTGCATCAGGTCCGCAACCGGGCTGTCGAGTTCCGATAGAAACTCCTTGCCGATCGGGAAGGGCCAGACACGTTCACCGCTGTCTGCACCGATTCGCTGCAATTTCGTGTGCCATTCCTCGCGGTTGGTGAACACTCCGGCGTAACGCGTCGTGATCGCGCTGATGCAGGTGCCGGTCAGCGTCGCGTAGTCGACGATCATGGCCGGTTTCTCCCGGCTGGCCAGCACCAGCGTATCGGCCAGCGCCATGCGACCTTCGGCGTCGGTGTGGATCGTCTGTATCGTCTTGCCGTTGGCTGCCGTGATCACGTCCTGTGACTTGTATGCCGTGGGACCGGTGCGGTTCTCGGTTATGGCCAGCCAGCAATCCACCGAAATCGGCAGCTTCATACTTGAGATCGCCAGCAGGCTTCCCAGTGCGACGGCACTGCCTTGCATGTCACCGTGCATATCCAGCATCGA
This sequence comes from Pseudomonadota bacterium, assembly GCA_038747355.1. GTDB lineage: Bacteria > Pseudomonadota > Gammaproteobacteria > Steroidobacterales > Woeseiaceae > UBA1847. Next base: position 7,883 of record JBCDJX010000046.1, read on the forward strand.
CTGAAACGGCTTCAGGTTCGTGCCGCCGGTGTCAAAAATGATGCCTTTGCCAACCAGCGAGATATCCGCACGCGCCGAACGCGCCTTCGGCCGATAACGCAGGCGAACGATGCTGGCGCTGTTGTCGGCATTGCCTTGCGCTACCGCAAGGAATGCGCCGGCCCCGAGCTTCTCCAGCTGCGACGTCGAGTAGCGCGTGAACTGCCAGCCGTGACGGCGTGCCAGGTCGCGGGCAACCGCCGCGTAGTTGCGGGCGTCCAGTTTGTTGGGCGGGAGCGCGGTCAGCCAGCGGGCGAGGTTATTGCCCCGCGCTTCGGCGCGGACTCGACCCACGTCGAGCTTGTCGCGCAGCCCGAGGAGGCGAACGGAACGAAACGGCGCCTTCGGTGCGTTTTTCTTGAACGCCGGCAGGCAAAAGCCGGCTGCCAGTGTGGCGGCAAGGGCATCCAGCGATAGCTGACCCTGCTGCGTTTTGGTAAAGCCGATGGCGGCGAGGCCGAGCTGCCCGGGTTTGTCGCCGATAACGGCCGCGGTGAGCCGGCGCGCAAACGACAAACGTTCGTGCGCAGCAGCGCCCGGCTTGAGGCAGCCGACCACGACCAGGGTCTGTTTCGCGTTATCGAGACGCGTGACAAACGGTTTGCCGGGCGTCGACTTCTTGTGCGCGGCGGCCAGACGTCCGCCTTCAGGAATCTGTCTGAAATGGCCGGGTTTGGGCGTCTCCGGAAGTATCAAAAGTAACTGATCCAGCTTGTCGGTATCGTCGGCGGAAATGCGCCCAAGCTGTTGATTAACGCGAAGTTCTTTCGCGTCAGGAAGAAGCTCATGCATTGCTATGAATTATCCCGGGATGGCTTGACCGTTGCGCTGCAAACGCGGAACATGCGGCCACGCTCTGGCGATCTGGACAGAGCGCTGATCCTAGCAGGACGACATCGTTAATTCACGCCACGCTGTCGTGAGTCCGTCCTCGCCAGGAAATTGGGGATAACAACTGGATGGGGCAATGACCAAGTTCAATCCATACGATGATATTGATCCGCTCGAGACCACGGAGTGGCTGGAGTCGATCGACTCCGTTTTGACCACTCAGGGTCCGGAACGGGCGCATTTTTTATTGAATCGCATGATCGACTTCGCTCGACGCAGCGGAGCCTACCTGCCGTACAGTCCGAACACGGCTTACCTGAATACGATTTCGCCGGGACGCCAGCCGGAATACCCGGGCGACCGTTCGCTGGAGCGACGTATCGAAGCGATTCTTCGCTGGAACGCCATGGCCATGGTAGTTCGTGCCAACAAGGTGAGCACCGAATACGGCGGGCACATCTCGAGCTACGCGTCGTCAGCCACGCTGTATGAAGTGGGTTTCAACCATTTTTGGCGCGGTCCGACCGAAGAGCACGGCGGCGACATGATTTACTTCCAGGGCCATTCGTCGCCGGGCATCTATGCTCGTGCGTTCCTCGAAGGCCGCATGGACGAAGGTGACCTGTCGAGGTTCCGCCAGGAAGTGGGCGGTGGCGGTCTGTCGTCGTACCCGCACCCGTGGCTGATGCCGGACTTCTGGCAGTTCCCGACGGTGTCCATGGGCCTCGGCCCAATGATGGCGATCTACCAGGCACGTTTCATGCGCTACATGGAGCATCGCGGCATGGTGGCGCCGTCCGATCGCCAGGTCTGGGCCTTCCTGGGCGATGGTGAGATGGATGAGCCCGAGTCACTCGGTGCGATCACCATGCCGGTCCGCGAGGGTCTCGATAACCTGAATTTCGTCATTAACTGCAACCTGCAACGTCTCGACGGTCCGGTTCGCGGCAATGGCAAGATCATCCAGGAACTCGAGGCGGCTTTCCTCGGCGCCGGCTGGAACGTCGTCAAGGTCGTCTGGGGTTCGCGCTGGGATCCGCTGCTGGCGCAGGACACAGCCGGCAAGCTGCGCGCGCTGATGGACGAAACGGTCGACGGCGAATACCAGGTTTACAAGGCACGCAGCGGTGCCTACGTACGCGACAAGTTCTTTGGCAAACATCCTGAAACCGCGGCGATGGTGGCCAACATGTCCGACGAGGAAGTCTGGCGACTGAATCGCGGTGGTCACGACCCGCAGAAAGTGTTCGCGGCTTACGATGCAGCAACCAAGCACAAGGGCCAGCCGACCGTCATTCTCGCGAAGACCGTCAAAGGCTACGGCATGGGCGCCGCGGGCGAGGGCCAGAATACGGCGCACCAGCAGAAGAAGATGGACGTTGAGGCGCTTAAGGAATTTCGCGATCGCTTCAACATTCCGATCGCCGACAAAGACATCGAGGACGTTCCGTTCTACAAGCCGGACGCCGACAGTGCCGAGCTCGAATACCTGTTCGAACGCCGCCAGTCTCTCGGCGGTTTCCTGCCGCAGCGTCGACGCACGGCCGCGGCGCTGAAAGCGCCGGCGCTCGAAGTCTTCAAGACGCAGCTCGATGGCACCGGAGAGCGCGAGGCGTCGACGACGATGGCGTTTGTCCGCATGCTGACGGCGCTGACGCGCGACAAGCAGATCGGCAAGCACATCGTTCCGATTGTGCCGGACGAGGCGCGCACCTTCGGCATGGAGGGCATGTTCCGCCAGGTCGGCATCTACGCGTCCAAGGGTCAGCTGTACGAACCGGAGGATGCCGGCGAGCTGATGTACTACCGTGAAGACAAGAGCGGGCAGATTCTCGAAGAAGGCATCAACGAGGCGGGCGCGTATTGTTCCTGGGCGGCGGCGGGCACCGCGTACGCGAACCACAATACGCAGATGGTGCCATTCTACATTTACTACTCCATGTTCGGCTTCCAGCGCATCGGCGACTTTATCTGGGCGGGCGGTGACCAGCAGTCTCGCGGCTTCCTTATCGGTGGCACGGCCGGGCGCACAACCCTGGCCGGCGAAGGCCTGCAGCACCAGGACGGACACAGTCTCGTCATGTCCTCAACGGTGCCAAACTGCGTCAGCTACGATCCGACCTATGCCTACGAGATGGCTGTGATCGTTCAGGACGGCCTGCGACGCATGGTTGAGGAGCAGGAAAACGTCTTCTACTACATCACCGCGATGAACGAGAACTACGTTCACCCGGCCATGCCGGCCGGTGTTGAAGACGGCATTCTGAAGGGCATGTACCTGCTGAACGTCGGTGGAGTTGGCAAGATTCGCGCCCAGCTGATGGGCTCCGGCACGATCCTGCGCGAAGTCATCGCGGCGGGTGAGCTGCTGTACAACGACTTTGGCATCGTGACCGACATCTGGTCGGTGACCAGCTTCAACGAGCTGCGCCGTGACGCGCTGGACGTGGAGCGCTGGAACCAGTTGCACCCGGAGGCCGAGCCGAGGAAGAGCTACCTTGAAACCTGTCTCGCCGATCGACCGGGACCGTATATCGCGGCGACGGATTATATGAAGATCGTGCCGGACCAGGTGCAGCGCTGGGTCCCGGGGACGTACGTCACGCTGGGCACCGACGGCTACGGCCGAAGTGATGCACGCGCGGCCTTGCGCCAGCATTTCGAAGTCGACAGTCGCTACATCGCCATCACAGCACTTAAAGCGCTGGCGGACGATGGCGTGCTTGACCAGAAAACGGTCGGGCAGGCGATTGAAAAGTACGGTATCGATCCCGACCGTCCTAACCCGGTCAATCTGTAGTCGGAGGCAAGCGTGGCGAATACCATTGATATTGTCGTCCCGGATCTGGGCGACTTCTCCGACGTCGAAATCATCGAGTTACTGGTCAAGCCGGGCGACAGCGTCGCCAAGGAAGATGGCCTGATTACGCTCGAGACGGACAAGGCCGCGATGGATGTGCCGGCGCCCGAAGACGGTGTCGTTGTATCCCTGACCGTGGACCTGGGCGGCATCGTAAACAGCGGCGATGTCATCGGCAGCATGGAAATCGGCGGCGGGGACACCGTCGTCATCGCACCGCCGGCCAAGTTGGCGGCCGACGCGGCGAGTGCGACGACCGACAGCGAAGCCGAACCCGAGGCGCAGCCCGCGGCGGTTGAGCCGGAGGCGGCATCGGCTGGCCCGATGACACTGGTTGTTCCGGACCTCGGTGATTTCGCCGATGTTGAGGTGATCGAAATCCTCGTGGCGCCCGGCGACAGTGTGAGCCTGGAAGACGGTCTCGTCACGCTCGAGACCGACAAGGCGGCGATGGACGTTCCGGCGTCAGCGGCCGGCACCGTCACTGAGGTCCTGGTCACGATTGGTGATTCGGTATCCGCCGGCACACCGGTGGTGACCATCGAGGCCAGCGCAGGCAGCGCCGCGCCGCAGCCTGCGACTGAAGTGGCGCCTGCGGCGGCGGCCGCCGCTGACACACCCAAGCCGGCCGAATTGCCGGATCCGCCAGCGCAAACCGCGTCTGCGGCCCCCGCTGCGCCGAAAGGTCCCGCGAAAATCGATGAGGCCGGTTTTGCCCGGGCGCACGCCAGCCCGTCGGTGCGCAAACTGGCGCGCGAACTTGGCGTCGATCTCGGCCAGGTGAAAGGCAAGGGCACGAAGGGACGAATCCTGCATGACGACGTCAAGGCCTGGGTCAAGTCTGTATTGACCGGCGGCACCGAGCTTCCGGGCAGCGGCGGCGGTCTGCCCAAGACGCCAAGTGTGGACTTCTCCAAATTCGGTGAGATCGACGTCCAGCCGCTGACTCGTATTCAGAAGATCTCCGGACCGCGTCTGCAGGCCAGCTGGATCAATATTCCGCACGTCACCCAGCACGACGAGGGCGACATCACGGAACTTGAGGCGAAGCGCCAGGAATTGAAGGGACCCGCGAAGGAGCGCGGTATCCCGTTGACACCGCTGGCGTTCATCATGAAGGCCTGTGTCAGTGCATTGCAGGAATTTCCGAAGGTGAACTCGTCGCTTGCCGAAGATGGCCAGCACCTCGTGTACAAGAAGTACATCCACATGGGATTTGCCGCTGACACCGATCAGGGCCTGGTCGTCCCGGTGATACGTGATGCCGATAAAAAGGACGTGTACGAGCTGGCGAAAGAGCTGGCCGAACTGTCCGCACTGGCCCGCGAAGGCAAGTTGAAAGCGCCGCAGCTGCAGGGAGCCTCGTTCACGATATCGAGCCTCGGCGGCATTGGCGGAACGGCCTTCACGCCCATCGTGAATGCGCCGGAGGTTGCGATCCTCGGTGTTTCCCGCTCGTCAATGAAACCGGTCTGGGACGGCGAAAAGTTCGAACCGCGCCTGATGCTGCCGTACGGATTGTCTTACGATCACCGCGTTATCGACGGTGCGCTGGCGGCGCGCTTCACGACCTTCCTCGCCGGCAAGCTGGCGGATGTTGATGAACTGCTGCAGGCGATTCCGTAGTGGCTGAGATCAAACTGACCGTCCCTGAGCTTGGTGACTTCTCCGACGTTGAGGTCATCGAGGTACTTGTGTCGCCCGGAGACCGCGTCGCGGTCGAAGACGGGCTTGTTACGCTTGAGACCGACAAGGCGGCCATGGATGTTCCTGCGTCGCACGCAGGGACCATCAAAAGCGTTAGCGTGTCGGTCGGCGACACCCTCAATGCCGGCGACGTGGTCGCGGTTGTCGAGGTGGCGGATGCTGAGCCGGTCGCCGCTGATCCTGTGCCCGCCGAAGCCGCGGCGGCGCCCGCGGCAGCGGCGCCACTGATGTCGGACGCAACGCATACAGCACAGCTAGTCGTCATTGGTTCCGGCCCCGGTGGTTACACGGCGGCGTTTCGTGCCGCGGATCTCGGCATGGACGTCATCATGATCGAACGCTATCCCTCGCTGGGCGGCGTCTGTCTGAATGTCGGTTGCATCCCGTCAAAGGCCTTGTTGCATACAGCGAAAGTGATCGACGATGCGGCGGCAATGTCCGACCACGGCGTCAGCTTCGGTGCCCCCTCGATCGATGCGGCTAAGCTGAATACCTGGAAAGACAGCGTCGTGGGCCGGCTGACCGGTGGAATCGAAATGCTGGCCAAGCGACGCAAGGTTCGTGTACTGACCGCATCCGCAAAGTTCGCGTCGCCAAATCACCTTGAGCTCGACAATGGTGAGACGGTCGCATTCGAACACTGCATTATCGCCGCCGGTTCAGAGCCCTTCATGCTGCCGGGCCTGCCAGACGATCCGCGTATCGTGAACTCAACCGGTGCGCTGCAAATCGACCCGCTGCCGAAGCGCATGCTGGTTGTCGGCGGCGGCATCATCGGCCTTGAGATGGCCTGTGTCTACGCCGCGCTGGGAACCGCAGTGACGGTTGTCGAGTTGACCGACCAGCTGATGCCGGGCACCGATCCGGATCTCGTCAAGCCATTCCAGAAGATCGTTAAGGAACGGTATTCGTCCATTATGACGTCGACCAAGGTGACCGGTATGAAAGCAACCGTGCCGGGTATCGAGGTTTATTTTGAGGGTGATGGCGCACCGGGGTCGGAAATCTACGACAAGGTGCTGGTGGCCATCGGTCGCCGTGCCAACGGCGACAAGCTGGATGCTGACAAGGCCGGTGTCATCGTTGATGAGCGCGGCATCATCGCCGTGGACAAGCAGATGCGCACCAACGTGCCGCACATTTATGCGATTGGTGACCTCGCCGGAGGTCCCATGCTGGCACACAAGGCGACCCACGAAGCCAAAGTGGCGGCCGAGGTGGCGCACGGCATGAAGAGCTATTTTGACGCACGCACCATTCCGTCGGTCGCCTACACCGATCCTGAGGTCGCCTGGGTCGGCCTGACAGAGACGGAAGCCAAGGCGAAGGGTATCGACTTTGAAAAAGCTCAGTTTCCGTGGGTCGCGAGCGGTCGTTCGTTGGCAAATGGCCGCAATGAGGGCTTCACCAAGATGCTGTTCGACCCGAAATCCGGTCGCGTACTCGGCGGGGCAATCGTCGGGACCTCCGCGGGTGACCTGATTGCCGAAATCGGCCTGGCGGTTGAAATGGGTGCGGATGCGGAAGACGTCGGCCTGACGATTCACCCGCATCCGACGCTGTCGGAAACCATTGGTTTCACGGCCGAGGCGTTCGAGGGCACGCTGACCGACCTGTACATGCCGCGCAAGACACCGCGACACTGAGATTAGCCAAACAGCGCGCGCAGTTGCGCCGGCGACTCGACGAGTCGCGCGGCACCGGCGGCCAGCAATTCCTCTCTCGTACCAAAGCCGTAGAGAACCCCGACTGTGTCGACACCGTTACTGCGGGCGCCGATCATATCGTGCTCGCGGTCGCCAACCATAACCGGGTCGACGAGGTCGCTTTCCGTCGCGAGCATGTGGGCGAGCAGGTCGCGCTTGTCACCCAGCCGACCGTCGAGGTCCGGTCCGTATACCGCCTGAAAAAAACGCGCCAGGTCGAAGTGTTTGAGTATTCGCTCGGCGAACACGGCCGGTTTACTGGTTGCGACGAAGAGCGTATGGCCGGCGCTGCATAGCGCATGCAGTGCGTCGTGAATGCCATCGTACGGCGTGTTTTCCCGCCAGCCACTGTCCGAGAAACGCGCCCGGTAGAGTCGCAGGGCATCGCCAGCGAGCGCAGCGCCCAGCCGTTGTTCGAAGCTCTGCATCAGCGGCGGTCCGATACACCAGCGAAAATCTTCGTCCGGATCAACCGGATGTCCCAGTTCGGTCAGTGCGTATTCAATGCAACGGCGAATGCCGTCGTAGGGGTCGGTCAGCGTGCCGTCGAGATCGAAGAAGATACTGCGTTTGTTACTCATTGCACGTAGGATATCAGCCATGCAGGACAACCGGTTCTACACGCTTCTGACCTATGCAGGCGCGCTGCCGTTTATCGCCTGTGCCGCGCTTCCGCTGTTCGGGAGCGACACGCTGGCCGGCGTCGGCAGGTATGACTGGATCGCCCAGGTCTACGGTTTGGCGATCGTCAGCTTCGTCGCCGGCAGCCATTGGGGAGCGTACCTGCACAAGCGTGAGCATTGCCGGAGCAACCTGTTTGTCAGCAGCAACGTCATCGTACTGGTGGCGTTTTTTGCCTTTGTCCTGACCAGCACCGTCATCACGGTGCTCGTCTTGATGCTCGCGTTCGCCTGCCTGCTGTACATCGACCTTGGGCTGCGGCGGGCCGGGGTCAACAGCGACGACTACTACAGTACGCGGCTGCGAGTGACGTTGATCGTGCTTGTCTCACTGGCTGTCATACTGGTTCAGGCCGCGCCCGCCATCGAATGAATTCACGACACCTGGCGTGTGAGTTTCAGGCCGCTTCGTCGTCGACGCGCAAGGATTTTTCCGGGTACAGCTCGTCCAGCGGGATGGATCGTCCGTCGTCCTGCACGATTCGACAATGAAAGCGCTTCAGGCCACGCGGTGAGTCCACACCACAGGAGTGCGCGATAATGCCTACCTCTTTGAGCATGGTCTCTGTGTATTTGCGGACACGCTCGGCCTTGTCGGCCGGCACCAGCCCGCGCTGCAGGCGTTTGTCGTGCGTTGTGATGCCTGTCGGACAGGTGTTCTTGTTGCACTGCAGCGCCTGGATGCAGCCGAGCGCGAACATGTAACCGCGTGCGGAGTTGACGAAATCGGCACCCACACACATGGCCCAGGCAACCTCGGCCGGATTGATCAGCTTGCCGCTGGCGATGACCCTGATGCGGTCACGAAGTCCGTGTTCGACCAGCTTGTCGACGACCAGTGGCAGCGATTCACGAATGGTCAGGCCGCAGTTGTCCATCAGGCTCATTGGTGCAGCGCCGGTGCCGCCGTCGCCGCTGTCCACGGTGATAAAGTCCGGCGCCGTTTCAACACCACGTTCCTTGATCAAGGCGAAGAGCTCGTCCAGCCAGCCGTAAGCACCGATCACCGATTTGAAACCGGTGGGCCGTCCGGATACGTCGCGGACTTTGTTGATCATGTCCAGCAGGTCCGCCGCACTGTTGATTTCGGGATGTCGATTCGGACTGATGGAGTCTTCGCCCACGGGAATGCCGCGCACCTTCGCGATGTCCGGTGTGACCTTTTCACCCGGAAGAATGCCGCCTTTGCCGGGTTTCGCACCCTGGCTTAGCTTGAGCTCGACCATCTTGACCTGCTCGATGTCGCCGATCGTCTTCAGCTTGTCCCAGTCAAGCTCGCCCTGCCCATCGCGAATGCCGTATTTGGCCGTGCCAATCTGGAACACGATGTCGCATCCGCCTTCCAGGTGATACGGCGAGATGGCGCCTTCGCCGGTGTTCATCCAGTTTCCAGCCATCTGCGAGCCTTTGGACAGGGCCAGCACCGCGGGACCTGAGAGAGCGCCGTAACTCATCCCGGACACGTTGAAGATCGATTTCGCCTCGTAGGGGCGAGTGGCGTACGGCCCGATAATCATCGGCCTGGGCTTGACCGAGTCCTCTTCGAGCGTCGGGTAAGGACAGTTCACGAAGATCGGCGTCCCCGGTACCTTGAGGTTCAGGCTCGAGCCGAAGGCGATGGTGTGATCGACACCTTTCGCGGCGCGATAGACCCAGCTGCGTTGCGCCCGGTTAAACGGCATTTCCTCGCGATCGCCGGCAAAAAAATACTGGCGGAAGAATTCGCCGATGTGTTCGAAGAAGTAGCGGAAACGTCCGATGACCGGAAAGTTTCGTCGCACCGTGTGTTTGGTCTGTGTGACGTCGATGACGTACAGGACAATCAGTGACAATGCGGCCAGTCCGACGGCGATGACAAAAAAGGTCGCCATCCAGTCGAAGACACTTTTCGCGTAGGTGAGTGTTTCCTGCATCATGATTTCTATCCCCCCTTAGAAATACGCCGCCCGGAGGCGGCGTACATGATGAGTTATTTCTTGCTGAAGTAGTCCGACAGCAGTTTGTCGACGCTCAGCTTGCCCGGTCCGATCAGGACCAGCGGAATCAGCATGGCGAGGAACAGCAGCGGCACGCGGAAGTTGCCCGATCCGTCCTTCGCCGTGATGCGATAGCCTTCCCACAACTCGGACAAGCTGCTCCAGTCGGCCGGCCAGTGCGTGCTGAAAATCGCGACGATCGTGACGATGACCAGGCTGAAGGCCCAGAAGCGCGTAAACAGGCCGATCACCAGCGCCAGTCCGCCGAGTATCTCGGCCCAGGTCACCAGGAACCAGTTGAATTCGGCCGGCAGCTGCGCAAACGGAAACGGCGCGTTCGCCATGTTGCGGACAAACCAGCCCGGCACATCGCCCCACAGCGTGTCCGAGGAATCGAGCTTGCGGAACCCGGCGTTGGCGAATTCATAGGCCATTAGCAGGCGGATGATCAACAGGCCGGCCCAGTCTCCGGCTGAATTAAGCACTGAGACCACACGGTCCCAAAGGTCGATAAACTTCGTCATGGTGACTCCCTAATCAGGTGCTCGAGCACCGAGAATGATTTCTTTGGATTGGAATTCGTTGAGTGCGGCCCGGCCGTGAGCAAGAAATTGCTCCGCATCGCCGAAGCCGATGGTGACCGCCAGGTCGCGTAGCAGTTGTTCACCGGGCTTGCCGCTGTGGTTTTCTTCAATGGCGTTCAGCAAACCGGCCGTAACGGGGTTGAGTTCGTGAAAGCGGACTTTGTCTTCGTGATTGCGAACGACGGCGAAGTAGTGCGGCTGTGCATCCGGTTCCGTCGGAATAAAGTCGTTGGTAATCCGGTGCACCGGGAAACTGTACGCATAGACCCAGGCGAGCTCGGATTTGACCGGGATGCCGGTCAGCAGGTCACCGTTGGGATCAATGCCCGTGAGATCGTTTTCGGTATCGGACACCGACAGCGCAAGCTCTATGTACTCGTAGTGCGCCAGCTCGACAAGAAACGGAAAGTCGTCGTCTCGTGGCTCGTACTCGTTCTGCAAAAAGGCCAGGAACTCGGAGGGCAGCTGCAGGAAGTAGGGCGTGTGCGCCTCATGCTTCTGCATGAAGCCTCGAATAAACCGGTTCCACTGCTGGTCGCTGTGCAAGCGCTTGAGGACGGGATACGTTCTTGCCAGCAGGTTTCGCAGATTGTTGAAGAACAACTCGCGGTAGATTTGCAGGCGACGATCTTCGATGCCGTCGGGAGCCGCAACGTTTTGCGGATCGCGCAGGTGCGCCGCAAACGCGTATTGCGTTTCCTGGAATGCGGGTCGCTTAGCCATTGGCCGCTGCCGCCGGTTTGCTCGCATCCTGAAACTGGCGGATCTTTCGAACTTCGTCCAGCAACTCATCGATCGGTGGGAAGTTGAAATCGCGCTCGAGTAGCGTCGGTACCGGCCCGAAGTGCGCGTAGGCCTCTGCCAACAGGGCCCAGGATTGTTCGTCGATTGGCGCACCGTGTGTATCGATACGAAGGTCTTCCGCCTCGACGTGGTGGCCAGCAATGTGGAAGTAGCGAATCTTATCGGCCGGCATGCGCTTCAGAAACGCGCTGGCGTCGTACTTGTGGTTGATGCTGTTGACGACGATATTGTTTATGTCGAGCATCAGATCGCAATCCGCTTCCTCGAGGACGGCAAGCAGGAACTCGAGTTCACCCATACCTTCGTCGGTCGGCGCATAGAACGAGACGTTTTCCAGCGCCATGCGCTGCTCGAGAATGTCCTGAACCCGACGAACCCGAGCTGCGACATACTTGACCGCGTCTTCGGTAAACGGAATCGGCATCAAATCGTAGAGCTGACCGTCGTCGCCGGTGAAACTCAGGTGATCGGAATACTGACGGACACCGTGCTCTTTCATGAAGTCTTTGACGTCACGTACGAGCTGTTCGTCCAGCGGCGCCGGCGAACCGATATTCAGAGACAGGCCGTGTGCGACGAACGGATAACGCTCGGTAAAAAAGCGCAGCTTCTTGCCGAGTATGCCGCCAACGTGGATCCAGTTTTCCGGTGCGACCTCCATGAAGTCGACATCGCCGGGCGGTTCGGCCATGAACTTGTCGAGCAGTGCTCGACGCAGTCCAAGTCCTGCGCCCTGTACCGGGTACTGTCGTGATGATTGCGTCACGGATGGTCTCCTTCCAACGTTACTGCAACAGACCCCATGCGGTCTGCGTTTATTACACGGAATGAGGGAGGGCTACAGTGCGCGCAAACGCTCGATGTAACGTCCCTCGTCCGGTTCCTGACCTTGCGCTTCCCACAGCGTCTCGGCGAGTGCATCAATCATCCTGTGCTCCGCCGAGTGTGCGTCGCCGTGTTTGCGGCACAAGTCTTTGTGCACGCCGCGAATACCGTTGGGCCGGTCTGTCGCGACCTGCTCACGAATCGCAAGGTGCAGGCCCATGTGCAAAAACGGGTTGGTACGACCCTGCTCGGGCAGGTAGTCGTGTTCCAGTCGCTTGAGGTCCAGTGCGCTGTGGTATTCGGGATGTTCGCCAACCACCGATGCGATTTGTGTCTCAAGGGGCGTCATCGGCTGACCTCCGATCTGTTTCTGCCAGGCCTCGATGTACATCCTGCGCAGCGTGTCACGATCCTGGCTGAAGATCATCGCTGTTCCTTACGGCTGCTCACTGATGCTGATGATAAGGTAATCCTGCTGCGCATGTTTTCCGACTGCCGTCATCTTAGCCCCGCAGGCTCAAACCGCGAGCAGCAAAGGTGTTGTGCCGCCACAGCGTCATCTTGTCGGCTCATCTGCGGCCGCTGCGCAACGGAGCGCGGCCGCCTTCTCTCTGGTTGCGCCGATGATCCAGTGCGGTTTTGATTGCGATTGCGAGACCGAGGCTGAAAAAGGCGCCCGGTGGCACCATCACCAGCAGCCAGCCACCGTCGCGGAACTGCAGTCCCGCGACGGGCTCGCCGCCGAACAGGAGGTGCATATTTGCGAACAGCGTGCCGTGGCCCAGCAGCTCCCGGAACAGGCCGAGCACGATCAGCAGTAGCGCAAACCCCAGCCCCGTCATCAAGCCGTCGAGCAGGCTGTCGACCAGGCCATGCTGTGACGCGTAAACCTCGGCGCGCGCAAGGATCACGCAGTTGGCCGCAATCAGCGGTACGAATATGCCCAGTGCTCGGTCAAGCCCGGGGGCGTAGGCCTCGAACAGCAGCTCCACGCAGGTGACGAGGCTGGCGATGATCAACACATAAATCGGGATACGGATATCCGGATTCAGGAAGCGCCGAGTCATCGAGACCAGCACGCTGGTTGCACACACCACAAGCAGGGTTGCGATGCCTAATCCCAGACCGTTGACGAAGGTACCGGAAACGGCCAGCAGAGGGCACAGCCCCAGCAATTGCACCAGCCCCGGATTGTCCCGCCAGAGACCGTCGATGATGCGTTCGCGCCGGGGGGTCATAACCCGGTTTCCTGCATGGCGAACACTTGTTCCCTGTTTGCCTCGAACCAAATCAGCGTGTCGCGGACCGCTGTAATTACGGCCCGCGGCGTTACGGATGCGCCGCTCAACTGGTCAAAAACACCGCCGTCTCGTCGTATTGCCCAATCCCCTGTTTCCGGGTCGCGGAGTGAGCGACCGGTAAATTGGCGGTCCCAGTCGGACTTGTCGTGTTCGATGCCGTCGCCGAGCCCGGGCGTTTCACGATGCTCGAGAATTCGCACTCCGGAAACCCGCCCGTCGAGGTCGATGCCGACGAGCACCCGGATCGGGCCGGAATAACCGTCGCGAGCCGAGACCACAAACAGCGCGGCGACCGGCTCACTGCCCGAGTACACCCGATAGATCAGCGCGCGCTCGTTGCCCGGCAGGGCGTGCGGCGGTTCGAGTACGACCACCGATTCAGTGACGTCGCTGTCGTACATCAATCCCGCGAGCGCAGGTTTCAGGCTGCGCTCCAGCCAGGCCTGACGGTTTTCCTCGATACGCTGCTGCGTCACATAAAACGTGCCTGCGACGAGGGATGTACAGATGCCGGCAATCACCGCCAGCGTCAGGCCGTTGCGAAGCGCGCTATTCATGAGCGCGCCCCGCGGTGCCCGACGATGCGAGTCCGGGTCAGCGCATCGATGGCGGGGACCGCCATATTCATCAGAAGGACAGCAAACGCCACTCCGTCAGCGTAGGCGCCCCATTGCCGGATGGCATAGATGAGTACACCGATGCCAAAGCCATAGATCAGCCGGCCTGAAGGACTGGCCGCAGCGGAGACCGGGTCGGTGGCGATAAAGAAGGCGCACAGCAGCGTCGCGCCGCTAAACAGGTGAAACCCGGGTCCGGCGTGGGTACCGGGATCGATAAGAAACGCAATCGTTGCGGGCACAAGAACGCCGGCGATGACAGCCACGGGTATGTGCCAGCGAATGACTTTGCGAATCAGTAACCCAATACCGCCAAGCGCGATGAAGTTGCCTATCCATTCCCAGCCGCGACCACCAAAATCACCCATCAGCGGCAGCGCGCGCATTTCCTCGATGGTTCGCATCTGTTTGAGTCCGGCCTGAACCATATCGAGCGGTGTGGCCCGACTGATGTCGTCGAAGGCGACCGGCAGGTTGCCGGTCATCGTGTATGCAAGGGTTTGCGTCAGCGACAGGGTGCCATAGTCCATGTCACCGATGTGCGGTGGCAACCAGAGATTCATATGCTGCGGGAAGGCGACAAGCGCCACCACGTAGCCGACCATGGCCGGGTTAAACACGTTGTAACCGATGCCACCGTACAGGTGCTTGGCTACGACGATGGCGAACAGGCACGCCGTTGCGGTGACCCACCACGGCGTCAAGGGCGGCAGCGCAAACGCGATCAGCACGGCGGTAATAATGGCCGTGTAGTCCATCAGCACCTCTTCAACCTTGCGACCGCGCAGGTGCACCATGGCGGCCTCAAAGCCGACACAGAACAGGCCGGCGAGCAGCATGTTGATCAGCAGTCCCGGCCCGAAAAACCAGACGTAGGCAATCGTTCCGGGGATCAATGCAACCAGCACCTGCAACATCATCGCGCTGACGGCGTTGTCAGAGCGCAGGTAGGGTGCCTCGAGTCGCTTGAACTTCACGGCTTCGTGTCCTTGTCCCGCTTGCGCGCGAGGATTTCTGCGATGGCATTGCGACTGGCTTTCTTGGCCTCGGCTCTCTGCTCATTCTGCGCCTCGTCGCGGGTGTCACGGTCGTGCGCAAGCCGCTCATTGCGTGCCTCGAAGCGTCGACGTGCCCGTTCGGCACGCGCCTTTTCGTCTGCCTGCTCACGGATACGCGCTTTCGCCATTCGAAAATCGAAAGTCAGCGGGATGTGGCTCGGACAGACCAGGTCACAGCAACCGCACTCGATACAGTCGGTGAGCCCAAACTCGCGCAACCGGGTCTCGTCGTCCGCGCAGGCATACCAGAAGAGTTGCTGGGGCATGAGCTGCACCGGGCAGGCAGCGGCGCATTCGCCGCATCGAATACAGGGCAATTCCTTACCGGCGGCCGGCAGCTCGGACATCACGAGTACGCAGTTGGTTGCCTTGACCACCGGAACGTCGTCTGTCGACACCGACTTGCCGGTCATCGGTCCGCCGATAATCAGCAGTTCGGCATGATCGGTGTAACCGCCGGCGTGCGGCGCGAGCTCGGCGACCGGCGTGCCGAGCCTGGCTCTGACGTTCATCGGCGTGCCGACGCCGTTGCCGGTGATGGTGGTCACGCGGCTGGTAAGTGGCCGACCGTCGACAATCCAGTCGTGAACGGCCGCTGCGGTGCCGACATTTTGCACCAGGCAGCCAATGTCCGTGGGCAGGCCGCCGCTCGGTACTTCGCGATTGGCGATCAACTGCACCAGCTGGTCTTCACCGCCGGACGGGTAAATCGTCGGCACTTGCTTGATCGTGATGCGTTCATCGCCGGACTCGGCCAGGACGTTCAACAGCGCATCGATGGCCTCGGGTTTGTCGCTTTCAATGCCGATCAGGCATTCATCGATACCGAGTGCATGCAGCAGTATCTGGGCGCCGGAGATGACCTCGGCCGCGCGATCCCGCATAAGCATGTCGTCGCAGCTGATGTACGGCTCGCACTCCACGGCATTCAGGATCAGCATGTCCATGTCGCAGGTGTCGGCCTGCATCAGTTTTTGTGCGGTGGGAAATACAGCGCCTCCGAGACCGACGATGCCGCCACTGACAATTCGCTCGAGCAGCTCAGACGGCACCAGGGTGTCGTAGTCCGGATAAGTCTCGTGCCGGATTTCCTCATCAAGGCCGTCCGTCTCGATAATCATGCACAATGCCTTGTCGCCGTAACGGCGCGTCACTGGCCAGGGCTCGATGGAAACCAGTGTGCCGGACGAGGAGGCGTGCACCGGTGCGCCGAGTTCACCGACACACTCGGCAATCAGTTGTCCACGCAGAACGCGCTCGCCAATGGCAACCACGGGCTGCGACTCCTCACCAACGTGTTGCTTCAGTGGAATGACCAGCTGCGTCGGGATCGGTATATCCACGATGTCCTGGCCGGTCGCCTGCGACTTGTTGGCGTCCAGCCTGAGGCCGCCGTGCAGTTTGCCCAGGTCAAAGGTCGCCGCTGTCATGCCGATACCGTCATGGTGATGCCGTCAACAGGGCAGGTGGCGCCACAGCATCGGACGTCGGTCGGGCACACGTCTCGGCACCCGGCCGGCCCGCAATGCCAGAACAGTCAGCGCCATAAACACAGGAACGATCACGGCCGCACCATCCCCGAGAAGCCCATCAATGCGAGGCACATAATGCCGGCTGTCATCACAGCGATCGCCGCGCCGCGAAACGGAATGGGTACATCGGCCGCACTCAGGCGCTCGCGAATCGCCGCGAACAACACCAGCAAAAGCGCGAAGCCGGCAGCAACCCCAAAGCCGTAAACCACCGCTTCCACGAAACTCTCTGAGGCCTGCGCATTCAGCAGCGCAATACCGAGCACCGCGCAGTTAATCGCAATCAACGCTGTGTCATTGCCGACTACATCGTCGAGTGCCGGATGAATGCGTCGAATGAGGATGTCAGTGACCTGTGCAATCGCCGCGATCACGAGGATAAAGCCGAACGTCTGCAGGTATTCAGCCTGCAGCGGCACCAGCAGCCGGGCGTGCAAGAGGTACGCAGCAGAGGATGACAACGTCAGGACCAAGACCGTCATCACCGCCACGCTCAGCGCCGCTTGCAGGCCCGTCGACGCCGCCACGAATGGACGGAGATGGCGGAAGCGGTCCTGAGCAAGGTGATTGGCCAGCACCGTACCCAGCAAAATGAGGAACAGTTCGTTCATAGGACCCCTGCGTGCGGTCGAGGCCCTATTGTACTAGCTGCAGCTGTCGAGGTTCACTTTACTCGCAGTCCGGGTTTCGCGCCTGCATCGGGAGACAGCAGCTGGATATCCTCGCCACCGGGCCCCGCTGCGAGCACCATGCCTTCGGAGACGCCGAAGCGCATTTTGCGCGGTGCGAGGTTGGCCACGACGACAACATGACGTCCAACGAGCGAGGATGCGTCATAGGCTGCCTTGATGCCCGCAAACACCTGTCTTGTGCCCAATTCACCGACATCGAGCGTCAACGCCAACAACTTGTCCGCACCTTCGACGGGTTCCGCTTTGTCGATCTTTGCAATGCGCAGATCGACCTTCATGAAATCGTCGATAGAGATGTGCTCATCGTTCGTTTTAGCGGGTTGTGCATCCGCGGCCGGCGCTTCCCTGGAGTCTTCTACCATCTTGTCCACCTGTGCTGCCTCGACACGCGTCAGCAGCGGTACAAATTTGTTGATCTGTGCGTCCAGCATCGGTTTGCCGGCGTCGTCCCAGTGCCAGAGATTCTCGCCGAGAAAGTCACGGCTTTTGTCGGCGACGACCGGCAATACGGGAGACAGGTAAATCATCAGGCTGCGGAACAGGTTCAGCCCCTGCGTGCAGACGGCCTGCACATCGTCCAGGCGCGATTCGTCCTTGATCATGACCCAGGGCTTGTGTTCATCGATGTAACGATTGGCCTCATCGGCCAGCGACATGATCACGCGCATCGCCTTCGAGTACTCGCGCGCTTCGTAATGCTCTGCGATGTGTTCGGATTCGTCCGCCACACGTGCGAACAGCGCG
>JBCDJX010000047.1:0-25750 GCA_038747355.1 Pseudomonadota bacterium
CATGCTGCAGGCGTTTCCGCAAGCGAGCGGCGAGCAGCACGAGGACGCGGTCGACGACATCGACTGGGTAAAGACCTTCATTGTCGGCATTCGCCAGATTCGCGGAGAAATGGACATCCCGCCCGGCAAGCCGCTGCCGGTCATCGTCGAGCACGCTCAGGATTGGGACCGTCGTCGCGCCGAGGAATACCGCCTGTTGCTGCAGCGCGTGGGGCGCGTCGAGAGCATTGTGATCCATGACGGTGGTGAACTACCGACCTGCGCGACCGCGTTGGTCGGTGAAACCCGCCTGCTGGTGCCCATGAAAGGCCTCATCGACGTGGTTGCCGAACGCGCCCGTCTCGAGAAACAACTCGCCAAAGTCCGTGCGGATGAAGCCAAGTCGGAAGCCAAGCTGAAAAACGAGAATTTCGTGAACAATGCCCCGGCTCACGTGGTCGAAGTGGAACGTCAGCGGATCGCGGATTTTGCACGTCAGATCGATCTTTTGTCAGAACAGCTGGAAAAATTGGCTGAACTCGCCTGAGACCTGTGTCCTGATTCACAGTCTGGCCAGCGGGCAGGTGCAAAACGGCCTCGGTTTGGCGACGATAGCGGCCAGCCACTGATTGTGAAGGAGCCAGCCATGCAGGGCGGCAACATCGAGACACTGACCTCCGGTCGTGCTGCGGACCGCGGCGCGCTGCGCGACGCGCGCCGGACACTAAACAGCATCATCCTGGGCAAGGACCGGCAGCTCGACCTTGCACTGGCCTGCCTGCTCGCCCGCGGCCACCTGCTGATCGAAGATCTGCCGGGTCTCGGTAAGACGGTACTTGCGCATGCGCTCGCGAAAACGCTGGGACTGAGCTTCAACCGCGTCCAGTTCACCTCCGACCTGCTGCCGGCCGACATCATCGGCGTCTCGGTTTTCCGCCGTGACTCCGGGGAATTCGAATTTCAGCCGGGCCCGATTTTTGCGCAGCTGGTGCTCGCCGATGAGGTCAATCGCGCCACACCGAAAGCGCAGAGTGCGCTACTCGAAGCGATGGAAGAACACCAGGTCTCTGCGGACGGCTCGACCCGACCGCTGCCGGAACCGTTTTTCGTCGTGGCAACGCAAAACCCTGCTGACCAGATCGGCACCTTCCCGTTGCCGGAGTCGCAACTCGATCGCTTCCTGATGCGCCTCGAACTCGGCTACCCGAACGCAGAGAACGAGCGCGAGCTGATCACCGGCGAAGATCGTCGTGATCTTTTGAAGAGCATCGACGCGGCGCTCGACCCGGCAGCCTTGCAGGCCCTGCAGGACGCCGCCGCCGGGATGACCATGAGTGATGCGATCGTCGATTACATCCAGGCGCTGGTGCGTGAAACCCGCGAAAGCGCGGATATCGAAATCGGCTTGTCGCCTCGCGGCGCCCAGGCACTTGCCCAGGCAGCCCGCGCTCACGCGTTCATCGAGGAACACAGCGGCGTCTACCCGGACGATGTGCAGGCGGTCTTTACCGCGGTCGCCTCGCACCGCGTGAAAGCCGCCGGCAACACCAATTACCGAAACAACGTCGAACTTTGCCAGCATGTCCTCGATTCGGTGGACATTCCCTAAGCCGGCGTTTCTTAACGTCAACGCGGCGGCCTCCCGTCGTGTACTGCGCTGGGCACGTAAACGTCAGGGCACAGATTCCGTGCGTGCGCGGCTTGAGGCACGACGGATTTACATCCTGCCCACGGCCATGGGGCTGGTCTATGCCTTCATGACCTTCGTCATGCTGCTCGGCTCGATGAACTACAACAACAACCTGTCTTTCGGACTCACGTTCCTGCTGATCGGCGTCGGTCTCGTCGCGATGCATCAGTGCCAGCGCAACCTTGTTGGCCTCGCCATCGATTTCGCCGGCACCGATCCCGTGTTTGCCGGTCAGTCCGCACAGTTTCGATTCGCCGTCGGTAATCAATCACGCAACCCGCGCTTCCGACTCCGGCTTCGCAACGACACCGCCGCGACGGCGAGCCAGGATGTTCCCGCGGGAGAGAGCCGCATTTTCACCTTGCCGGTTCCGACGCAACAGCGCGGCTGGGTCCGGCTCGACCGCTACGGCGTCCGGTCGCTGTTTCCCTTCGAGCTGTTTCGCGCCTGGGCCTGGATGCACATGGACATCCGCGGCCTGGTTTACCCCACCCCGGCGGAGTATGCACCGCCGCCACCAGCCAGCCAGTCGGCGTTGGGCCATCGCCAGCACGATGCTCGCGGTGAGGAGGACTTTGCCGGTCTGCGCAAATTTCACCCCGGCGACTCGCCGCGAAACGTGGCCTGGAAAGCGTTTGCCCGAAACGGGCAGCTGCTGTCCAAGCAATTCGCCGGCGCAGACACGAGCAGTCAATGGTTCGATTTCGACACGGTCGAGGCCAGCGAGCTGGAGCAGCGTCTGTCGATCCTGACCCGTTGGGTCATCGATGCCGATCGCAAGATGGAAGATTACGGCCTGCGCATGCCGGGCGTACTGATCGCGCCGGGACACGGCGAAGCGCACCGCCACGCCTGCCTGGAGGCGCTTGCGCTGTTCGGCCTGGAGGACACGCATGGCCCGGCCTAGAGGCACTGACGGCTCGCTGCTGAGAAGTCTGCCCTGGACGATGGGCGCGATGAGTTTCGCGCTGTTGCCGCACGTGCTGTTTATGCCCTTCTGGGTGTCCGCGGCCATGCTGCTTGCGTGTATCTGGCGCTACAGCATCGAACGTCATCGAAGCGCCCTGCCGAACACGCCGGTACGCGCAATACTCGCACTGGCCTGCTTCCTGGGCATCTTTTTCACCTACAACACCATCAGCGGCGTGGGACCCGGATCGGCCCTGTTGTCGGTCATGGCAGCCATGAAGCTACTGGAAACCCGCAGCCGGCGCGACCAGTTCGTGCTGCTGTTCATCGCGTTGTTCCTGACCATGTCAGCACTGCTGCGCGAGCAATACCTGTGGTCCCTGCCCTACCTGCTGCTGTCGCTGACGTTGACACTTACGGCCTGGCTGCGAATGTCTGCCGACCCGGACGAACGCCCGACACAAAGCGCCCGGACCAGCCTGCGACTGATCGGCTACGCCGTCCCGGTAGCGATTGCTATGTGGATTTTCTTTCCGCGCATCGCAACGCCGTTCTGGAGCGTGCCGATCGACACCGGCACCGCCATCTCGGGGCTGAGCAACAACATGAGCCCTGGCGATATCAGCTCGCTGTCGCTGTCGAACGCGGTAGCATTCCGCGCGAATTTCAAAGGTCGGATGCCGGTGCAAAAAGACCTCTACTGGCGCGGCATCGTGATGAACGACTTCAACGGCCGAAGCTGGAAGGCCGCCGACGAACCTTTCCGCGGACGCCCGGTCCGGGACCAGCTGGACGTCTTCGGCGAACCGACGGCGTATCGGGTAACACTGGAACCGACCAATCAGCAGTACCTGTTCGCGCTCGACATGCCGTACCGCTGGGAGCTCAACGAACGTAAAGACTCGTTCATGGGCCGAGAACAACAGCTCGCCTTCAGTCGACCCATCGACAAACGCATGGCCTACGAAGTGATTTCCTTCACCGAGTATCGGGCCGAAACGGACATCAGCGACTGGATGTTTAACCGCACCCTGAATGCGAAGGAGCTCTCCAACCCGAGAACCGTGGCACTCGCGCGCGAAATGCGTGAGCAGGCGGCCGATGATCAGGCGTTCATCCGTGCCGTTTTGGATCGCTTCGCCAACGAGGCGTACTTCTACACGCTCGAACCGCCCATCCTTGGCCAGAGCCCGGTCGACAAATTCATGTTCGAGACACGCCAGGGCTTTTGTGAGCACTACGCGTCGGCCTTCGCTGTGATGATGCGTGCCGCGGGGATACCGGCGCGGGTCGTGCTCGGCTACCAGGGTGGGGAGGTCAATACGGTCGGTGAAGAGCCCTACCTGATCGTCCGACAGGCTGACGCACACGCGTGGAACGAGGTCTGGCTGGAGGGCATCGGTTGGCGTCGCGTGGATCCAACCGCGGCCGTCGCACCGGAACGCATCGATGTGGGTCGCTCAGCGGCCTTGTTCGACGGCATCGCCGAAGACTGGGGCATGACCGCGCCGTCACAGTGGCTGTACCGAATCCAGCAGAACTGGGACTACCTGAATGCCCGCTGGAATGACTGGGTGCTGGGTTACGGACCGGACAAGCAGCGACAGTTTATGCAGACCATGGGTATGGACAACCCGGACTGGCGGCGAATGATGCTGACCCTGGTCGCGTTGGTCGCCATCCTCGTATTTATCGCCAGCGTGTTCATGACGCTGCGCAATCGTCCGCCACCGGCGGATGAAGCGCTGAAGCTGTATCGCCGATTCGTCCGCAAGACCGGTGAATCGTTGCAGCACGGTGAGACACCCGAGGCCTTTGCACGCCGCCTCAAATCCCGGGGCAGGCTCGACGCCGCGTCCGTTGACGAGGTGACAGAAACCTATCTGCGGGTGCGCTATGGCGATACCGGCATGGATGGCCTGCCGGAACTCAAGGACCGCGTAAAAGCCTTCGCCGCTTGAGCCGCCGTGCTCAGTGTTCGCGCGTCTCACGAAAGCGGATGTCCGGCCAGCGTTCCTCGGTCAGGTTCAGGTTGACGCGAGTCGGCGCGACGTAAACCAGCAGTTCACTGTGATCGAGCGCCAGGTTGTCGTTCGCTTTGCGACGAAAATCCTCGAGCATTTTCGGATCGTCGCATTCCACCCAGCGCGCGGTCGCCACGTTGACTGACTCAAACTGGCACTCGACCTTGTATTCGTCCTTGAGTCGGTGGGCGACGACGTCGAACTGCAGCGGCCCAACGGCACCGAGGATCAGGTCGTTGTTGCGCATCGGCCGAAACAACTGGGTGGCGCCCTCCTCGCACAGCTGCGCCAGGCCTTTTTGAAGCGCTTTCAGGCGCAGCGGATCCTTGAGCACCGCCCGACGGAAGATCTCCGGCGCGAAATTCGGAATGCCGGTGAAGCGGACCTTGTCACCTTCCGAAAACGAATCACCGATATTGATCGTGCCGTGGTTGTGCAGGCCAATGATGTCACCGGCGTACGCGGAGTCGGCGTGCTGCCGATCCGACGCGAGAAAGGTAATCGCATCAGGAATTTTCATTTCCTTGCCTGAGCGAACATGGGTCACTTTCATACCGCGACGATACTCGCCGGAACAGATGCGCATGAAGGCGATGCGATCGCGATGACCGGGGTCCATGTTCGCCTGTATTTTGAAAACGAAACCGGTCAGCTTGTCCTCATCCGGCAGCACGTTGCGCTGCTCGCTTTCGCGGGGCAGTGGCGCAGGCGCATGCGCGACAAATTCATCCAGCAGTTCGCGGATGCCGAAGTTTGACAACGCGGAGCCAAAAAACACCGGTGTCTGTTTCGCGGCCAGGTAATCTTGCGCATCGAATTCTGGACAGGCGCCGGTGACCAGTTCGATTTCGTCACGGAACTCGTCAAGCCGATCGCCCAGCACGTCGCGTGCCTCGTCAGAATCCAGCCCGTCGATAACGCGTGTTTCGGACGCCTTTTCCCGATCGGTGCGCTCGTACAGATAGATCTTGTCGCGCTTCAGGTGATACACACCGATTAACGACTGACCCATACCGATCGGCCAGGTGATCGGCGTGCACTGGATGCCGAGCACCGATTCGATCTCGTCGAGCAATTCAATCGGTTCGCGCCCTTCGCGATCAAGCTTGTTGATAAAGGTCATAATCGGCGTGTCGCGCAGGCGACACACTTCCATCAGCTTGATGGTTCGTTTCTCAACACCCTTGGCGCAGTCGATCACCATCAGGGCGGAGTCCACGGCGGTCAGCGTGCGATACGTGTCCTCCGAGAAGTCTTCGTGACCCGGGGTGTCGAGCAGGTTGACGACATGTTCTGCGTACGGGAATTGCATAACGGACGACGTCACCGAGATACCGCGCTGCTGCTCCAGGGCCATCCAGTCCGACGTGGCGTGACGGCTCGCCTTGCGCCCTTTCACCGTACCGGCAAGCTGGATGGCACCGCCGTACAGCAGGAGTTTTTCAGTGAGCGTCGTCTTGCCGGCGTCGGGGTGCGAAATGATCGCAAACGTTCGTCGCCGTGAGACTTGTTCGGTCAGATTGGGCATCTGGGCTTGATAGGATGTCAGGGGGCGCCGAAGTGTAGCCGCTGGGCGGCCGGCTGCCTACCTTCGGTTCGCTAAAACGGCCTGAGCTTCTTCGCCAGCACGCTGGCATCTTCGCGACCGTCAGCCGCCTGGTAGTAACCACGTCGATCGGCGATCTTGTGAAAGCCTTTTTTGTTGTACAGCTTGATCGCGGTCATGTTTGACGGCCGGACCTCCAGAAACACCTGGTCGACGTCGGCGTCGCGTGCCCGGCCGATCAGCGAATCCAGCAGCTGCTCACCGTAGCCCAGTGAGCGGACATTGGGGTCAACACACAGATTCAGAACGTGAGCTTCACCGGCGGCGACCGACAATATGCCGTAACCGCAGACCTCGCCGTCACGCTCGACAACGATGCAGGTGTAGCCCGCCAGCAGGCAATCCCGGAACACGCCGTGACTCCACGGATAGTCGTAGCTGCGACGCTCGATATCCGACACCAGTGACAAGTCGTCGTGCACCATGTTGCGGATGGACGCGAGCAACCGGGGAATCGGCGTGACCATCAGGCCGCGGCCTCCAGGACCCGGCGCGCAAGACACAGGTCGGTCCAGCTGCGCGCTTTCTCTGACGGCCGACGCAGCAGGTACGCCGGATGATAAGTGACAATAACCGGGATATCGCCAAGCTGGTGCGCTTGACCGCGCAAACGCCCGACCGGGTCGTCGCGCCCGAGCAACTGCTGCGCTGCGATGCGCCCAACGGCGAGGATTACCTTCGGCTGAACGAGCGCGATCTGCTGCTCAAGATAACCCCGGCAGGCATCCGCCTCGTCCTGTTTCGGGTCGCGATTGTTGGGCGGTCGGCATTTCAGGATATTGGCAATGAACACGCCGTCGCGGCTCAAGCCGACGGCACGAAGCATTTCGTCGAGCAACTGTCCGGCGCGTCCGACAAAGGGTTCGCCGCGCCGATCCTCCTCGGCGCCGGGCGCCTCGCCGATCACCATCCAATCGGCCTGGCGGTTGCCCACGCCGAACACGGTCTGCGTGCGGGAAGCAGCCAGCTCGCATCGCTGGCAGGCAGACACCTGCGTTGCCAGGGATTCCCAGTCGACAGCGATCGGCCCGTCATCGATAACGGCCTCGCCGGACTCAAGCGGGTCGGCTCCGTCTCGGGGCAGCCAGACATCGATTCCCAAGGCGTCGAGGTAGGCGCGTCGCTGTTGTTCGGATTGCATCATGAGTGGGTATTTTGCCACGCCAGGAAGACGCGATCACGGGTGTGGCAAACGCGCGATGACATCGCTGCCGGCGACAACCGTGTCGCCCTTCGAGCACTGGATCTGGCTGTCAATCGGCAAATGCACCTCAGCGAGGCGGGTCAGACGCAGATAAGCGCAGCGCTGCCCCTGCCCCAGTCGCTCGCCGTAGCGGATAAATGCCCGCGGCGCCAGGCCGAAGCGATAACCGCGAAACTGCAGGACGACGTCGTCTCCCTCGTCAGTCTGCACCCAGAGCGCATTGGTCCGGTAATCGACAATCTGGTCGGCCGCCAGCGCATTGAGGTCCCGGATTCGACCTTCGACCGGCGACCGGGCCGTGTAGGTGCCCAGCGGGTTCACCCGGATCAGGATTCGATGGGCTTCACCCTGCGAGACTCCTCGATCCGTCAGGTCGACCTCCTCGACCACGCCGTCAACCGGGCTGACCACACCGAGCGGTATCGAGGGCACCAGTCGACGCGGATCGCGAAACACCAGGTACAGGACCGCCATAAGTACCAACGCCAGCAGCGACCAGCCCGGGTGTACCCAGGTCGCTGCCGCCCAGCCGGCGACGCCGACCCCGAGGATCAGCGGAACCCCCTCCGGGGCAACAAACGGATTTCGACGTCCCTGCAACTGGCAGCGTCCCTGCGATTTCGATAGCGCCAAAGTACCGGCCTGTGTCCCGCAGTCAATAGGCGCGACGGAGAATCGCTTATGTGGGCGTTGTCGGGATAAAATGCGCGCTTTTACGCGGACCTGAACTTCATGCGCTATTCGGAATTCTCGCTGGTCACACTGAAAGAAGTGCCGGCAGAAGCAGAGATCATCAGCCACAAGTTAATGCTGAGGGCCGGCCTGATCCGTCGGCTGGCTTCCGGGCTGTTCACCTGGATGCCAATCGGTGTTCGCGTCCTGCGCAAGGTCGAGGCCATTGTGCGCGAGGAAATGAACCGCGCCGGCGCGCTCGAGCTGCTGATGCCGTCGGTGCAGCCGTCGGAGCTCTGGGAGGAGTCCGGTCGCTGGAACAAGTACGGTCCGCTGCTGCTGCGCATGAAAGACCGTCACGAGCGGGATTTCTGTTACGGCCCGACGCACGAAGAAGTGATCACCGACGTCGCTCGCAAGGAGCTGCGGAGCTACAAGCAACTGCCGGTCAACTACTACCAGGTGCAGACCAAGTTCCGTGACGAGATCCGCCCGCGTTTCGGCGTGATGCGTTCTCGCGAGTTCATCATGAAGGACGCCTACTCCTTCGATCTCGACGGTGACGGCCTGAAGGCCTCCTACCAGAAAATGCACGACGCATACGAACGCATCTTCAGCCGCATGGGTTTGAGGTTTCGTATCGTCACCGCCGACAGCGGCGACATCGGTGGCAGTCGTTCTCAGGAATTTCACGTACTGGCCGATTCGGGCGAGGATGCTATCGCCTACTGCGACGACGACCATTACGCGTCCAACGTCGAGATGGCCGCAACCTCTCCGGACGGCCGCGAGCGCGCCACGGCCGCCCAGTCGATGCAGACGGTCGACACGCCGGCGACGAAGACCATTGAGGCGCTCTGCGAATTCCTCAGAGTCTCAGCCAGCCAGGTACTGAAGACCCTCGTGGTTGAAGGGGATGACGGGCCCGTCGCGCTGGTGCTGCGAGGCGATCACGAGCTGAACGCTGTCAAGGCGCAGAAAATCGACGGCGTTGCATCGCCATTGACCATGGCCGATCCGGCGACCGTATTTAAAGCCACCGGCAGCGAACCGGGGTTTGTCGGCCCGCTGGGCCTGAACATCCCGATTCACTACGACCACGCGGTGCAGTCCCTGTCGGACTTTGTCGTCGGTGCCAACGAGAAGGACAAGCACCACACCGGTGTAAATTTCGGTCGTGACCTGCCTGAGGTGGACACGGTTGACCTGCGCAACGTGGTCGGTGGCGATCCGACACCCGGCGGCAAGGGCACTTTGAGCATTGCACGCGGTATCGAGGTCGGTCATATCTTCCAGCTCGGCACCCAGTACAGCGAGGCCATGGGCGCCACGGTTCTGGACGCCGACGGTAAACAGCGCGTTATGGAGATGGGCTGTTACGGCATCGGCATCACGCGCATCGTCGGCGCCGCGATCGAGCAAAACCACGACGACAACGGCATTATCTGGCCGGAACCGCTGGCGCCGTTTAACGTCGTCATTGTGCCGATCAACCTGCAGAAGTCGGATGCTGTGCGTGAGGCGGCGGAATCGCTGTACCAGGAGCTTGCTGACATGGGGCTCGACGTGCTGCTGGACGATCGCGACGCACGGCCCGGCTTTAAATTTGCCGACGCCGAGCTGGTCGGTATCCCGCACCGACTGGTCGTCAGCGAGCGCAATCTGGCGAACGACGAACTCGAATACCGGCATCGCCGCGACAGCGAGTCGCGCAGTCTGAAACGTGAAGAGGCTCTCAACCTGCTGCGGGAGTCCCGACTAAGCTAGGTCCATGATTCGACACAGTGTCCTGATTCTGCTGCTGCTCTTGGTTGCCGCGCCGGGTTTCGCGGAAACGCGGGACCCCGAGCTAGTCGCCGCCTTGCGCGCCGCGGTCAACGAGTCGGACAGCTTCGAAGACCGCTTCGACGCTGAAGTCTGGCTGTTGGACATGTCGACCCGACTGGAACGCTACGTTCGCGATCCCGAAGAACGCCTGTACATCCTTCGCCTGGTGCATGCAGAAGCCCGCCGTGCGGGCCTAGAACCGGAGCTGGTGCTTGCCGTCATCGACGTTGAAAGCGCTTTCGACCGATACGCCGTATCGGTGGCCGGCGCTCTGGGCCTGATGCAAATTATGCCGTTCTGGATGGACGAGATCGGCCGCCCCGGCGACAACCTGCTGCACATCAATACCAACCTGCGTTACGGCTGCACCATCCTGAAGTACTACCTGGACAAGGAAAACGGCGATCTGCGACGCGCGCTTGGGCGGTACAACGGTTCTTTGGGCAAGCGGAAGTACCCGAACAAGGTGATCGATCGATTAACCCGGAAGTGGTTCCGGACCTGAACGCGCTTGCGCGGGCGCTACTGA
Organism: Pseudomonadota bacterium; assembly: GCA_038747355.1. Taxonomy (GTDB): domain Bacteria; phylum Pseudomonadota; class Gammaproteobacteria; order Steroidobacterales; family Woeseiaceae; genus UBA1847. The sequence continues at coordinate 10,441 of JBCDJX010000047.1, forward strand.
AACAGGGATTCGCGCTCGGCCTCGGCCATTCTCAGCGCTTTTTTCGCCCGCTCACTCGCCTGCATGGCCGCGTCTCGTGCGGCGTCGTATTCGCGCTGGCTGAGGCTTTGTTCGGCGCGTTTGAGGAAACGCTCGGCTTCCTGCAGTTCGATCGCGGCAAGATCGACCACGTCAGCCTCTCTGGCAACCGCAATCGCCTGGCGTGCGTCGCTCATTTCCTGGACCGGTGGCGCCGTCTCACACGCAGACAAGGTCACCGACAGGGCGATGAGAAAGACGACGATGAGAGCAGCGGTGCGGTACGGGAGCATTGTTATTCTTTTTGATGGAGCCCGGTAAAATTACAGCCGCTCTCTGTCGCCGTCAAGCGACAGCTGACTGACGCAGACGGTTGCGCCTGTTAGAGTTCACCGTCTTTTCAACACGGCTCCCGAGCCCATGCAATTCACGATTCTGCACAACCCTCGATGCTCCAAGTCACGGAAAACACTGGAAATTCTGAGATCGCACGGTGTCGAACCCGGCATTGTTCGTTACCTGGATACCCCGCCGTCGGCGGACGAACTGGTCGCCATCGCCGAGCGACTGGGTCAGCCCTTGGCCGACCTGCTGCGTCGCGGCGAGACGGTTTTCAAGCGTGCCACCGACCTGCCACCGCTTGATGACACCGCGGCGCTCGCGGCCTGGATGTCGGCCAACCCGATTACCCTCGAACGGCCGATCGTCCTGCGCGACGACGGTGCCGCGCGCGTCGGCCGCCCCCCGAGTCTGTTCTGGAGCTGATCAAGCATGGGTGACATCCTGGTTTTGTACTATTCCCGGCACGGCGCGACGGAGGCGCTGGCGCGCGACGTTGCAGCCGGCGTCGATTCAGTCGCCGGCATGTCCGCGAGACTTCGAACGGTGCCGAGCGTCTCCACGGTCGCCGAGTCGACGGCCGCCCCGGTGCCGGAATCCGGCCCGCCGTTTGCCAAGGCTCGAGACCTCAGCGAATGCAGCGGTTTGCTGCTCGGCAGCCCCACACGTTTTGGCAATATGGCCGCAGCGCTCAAGTATTTTATTGACGGAACCGCCGGGGAGTGGCTGTCCGGCGCGCTGGCGGGTAAACCGGCCGGCGTCTTTTCATCCACATCCAGCCTGCACGGTGGCCAGGAAACCACGCTGATGAGCATGGCCCTGCCGTTGCTGCATCACGGGATGCTGCTTACCGGCATCCCCTACTCTGAGCCGGACCTCTCAACGACGCGCACCGGCGGCACACCTTACGGGGCAACCCACGTGACCTTTGGTGACGACAACACGCCTTTGAGCGACGAGGAAGCACGTCTGGCGCGCGCCCTGGGCCAGCGCGTCGCCGACATTGCGAGCCGGCTGGCGGTCTAGTCCTCAGACGCCAGAACGCTGCGAACAAACGGAATCGTCAGACGACGCTGCGCACGCAGCGCCTCCTTATCCAGTTTGTCGAGCACGGCATACAGGCTGTGCATATCGCGCCGCGCGCGATTCATCAGGTACTGGGCCGTCTCATTCGGCAATTCGAGCCCGCGATGCGTAGCGCGCAGGCGAAGCGCCGCCAGGCGATCGTCTTCATTTAGCGGGGCCAGGTGAAACGACGGCAGTTGGGCAAAGCGACTTTCCAGGTCCGGTAACAGCACATCCAGCTCGCGACGCGCTGCGCTGGCTGAAAGCACCAGCGACGAGCCCTGGTCCATCGCCAGGTTGTACAGGCTAAAAAGCGCCGTCTCGACGTCTCGATCGCCCAGCAGATGGTCGACATCGTCGATGGCAATGACTCGACGACTCTCCAGCCCCTCAAGCATGGCCGGGCCGGCCGCGGCTAGCAGCTCGGCCGACAGGTAGACCGCGTCATCGCCGGTGCGCTCGCACAGTGCCTGCAGCAGGTGCGTTTTGCCGCTGGCGGCAAGACCCGACAACCAGAGGCCTTCCTGCGCACCGTCGGCGATCCGTTGCAGCGCATCGACCGCCGCCTCATTGCCGGCACGGTGAAACGTGGCAAAAACCGCATGATCGTCCAGGCGGACAGGCAGGGCGAGCTGTGACAAGCGTCAGTCCCGTCGTTCGTTCGAGTCGTCGTCGGCCGGCGTCTCGGCATCAGCCTCGTCAGCGGCCGTGCCGGCAAGCGGTTCATCGTCCGACGCCGGTTCGTGCGCCTCGCGGATATGCTCCAGGTCCTCCGCAAGCTCATCAGCGACTTCCGGGTGCTCACGCAGGTAGCGATCGAACGCAAACCGGACCAGTACCGACAACACCGCGGCCGCCGGCAGCGCCAGCAGAATGCCAAAGAACCCAAACAACTGGCCGCCCGCCGCGATCGCAAAAATAACGAGGACCGGATGCAAGCCGATCTGATCGCCGACCAGCTTCGGCGTCAGGATCGAGCCTTCGATCAACTGTGCGACGACAAACACGGCGACGATCCCCGCGAGCATCAGCAGCGGCGAAGGTTCGGCCAACACGGTCAGCGACGCCAGTCCGATACCGAGCACGAGTCCGAGATACGGCACAAAACTCACAATGCCGGCAAACACACCGATCGCCAGTGCGAATTTAACGCCCACCAGCCCGAGGCCGACCGCATAAATCGTCGACAGCGCAAACATCACCAGCAGTTGGCCGCGCAGGAACGCGCCGAGAACCTCGTCGGTTTCCTGGGCCAGGCCCACGATCGTATCGCGCTGACTGCCCGGAATGAGCGCCGCGATATGCGCCATGACGGTGTCCCAGTCACGCAGCAGATAAAAGGTCAGGATCGGCACCAGGAACAGGCTCATCACAGCGGCAGCCAGTGCGCCGCCGGACTTGCTGACCGACATCAGCAATTTGCCACCCCAGCTTCCCGCCATTTCGCTGTAGCGCGACAGAAACGGACCGATGCCAACATCGGAACCCGGTTCGATGTCCAGCAGGCTCTGGATCTGCGGTAACCAGACTTTCTCGACCTGCGCCACAATCTCCGGCAGGGCCTGGAAGAGCGCGGATACCTGGCTGCGCACCAGGGGACCCAGTAAGAGCACCAACGCGCCGAGAAACAGGAAGGTCAGCAGGAACACCAGAATAACCGCGACTGTCCTCGGCATTTTCAGGCGCTCCAGGCGATCGGCCAACGGATCCCCGATATAGGCCAGCAGCGCAGACGCCACGAACGGCGTCAGTACCGGGGCCAGCAGGTACAACAGATAGCCGCTGATCGCGATGGCAACCAGCCAGTTCAAGCGAAGATCGCCCCGTGTCGTCATGTTTGCTCCCTTGCCTTGCGTGACCACGACAATACGTAGTCGGTGCCGCTGATTACGACGGTGATCAGGATGCTCGCGCCGAGCAATGTAATAACAATGCCGTCAGGCCACCCATAGGCGGCACGCGTGAGCACGAAGAACAGGAAAAACAGCTCCAGCGCCGTGTTCAGCTTGCTGACGATGGTCGGCTCGCCGGGAACCGGTCCGACGATAAAGTTGTACGCCAGGGCACCGAGCATAATCACCGCATCCCGACCAACAACCACGGCCGCCAGCCAGACGGGAACGAGCTGCAGGTACGCGAGCGTCAGGAACATGCCCGCCATCAGCGCCTTGTCGGCGACCGGATCGAGCAAGGCGCCGAATCGTGAAACCCAGTTAAATCGCTTGGCCAGGAAGCCGTCGAGTCCGTCCGACAAACCGGCGATGACAAACAGCAGTAGCGCGATGTCGTATCGCTCGCGCAATATCAGCTCCAGCACCGGGAAGATCAGCAGGATCCGGGCGATGGAGATGGCGTTGGGTATCCAGTTGAGTTTCATCGTCGTCAGGGATTGAAGAAGAACGACAACTGATCCGTCTGAACGAAGTCGAAGCCGCTCTCGATGCGCTCCTCCTCGATCAGTCCCTTCAGCCTCAACGCGCGCGCGAGACGCGGCGCACCGCCGTGCGCGACGACCTGATAGCGAATTTCGTCGCCGCTGACTTCACGGATCGACAGCTCATCGATCACAACCACGTCGGACAGCAGTTTCTGCAGTTGCGCGTAAGCGTCGACCGAAGTGATACCGGAAACGGACAGCGCGACATTCGACAGCGGTGCGTCGCCACCGATCGCAAATTCCGCGGCCAGCGTGTCGGCGACCTGGTTGACGATCAACTCCGGCTCGCCGCCCCACGACACGGCCTGTTCGCCAAGGTAGTGAGACCAGCGGCTCACGCTCAGGCCGTCGGCGCGCAACCGGCCGATGAGTATTGACGACACGTCGTAGCGAGCGGAGGCCTCAATGACCGCCTCGTCAAAACCGCCCCAAAGGTCGGCAAAACTCACGCGCGACAGGTCTTCAATATCCAGCAGCGGCAACAGGATAGGTAAACCGCGTCGTTCCGCCGCGGCCAGCAGGCGCTCGCGCAGCAGCTGCTGGCGAGTCACTTCGCCGTCGATCGTCGGCGTACCGTCCGGATCGTCCGCCGCAATCAGCTGGCGTTCGCCGTCGCCCCAGTCCACGGCCAGCCAGATGAGCGTCAGCGGACGATCGTCGCCCCACACCAGCTGGCCCGCATTGCGCAGCGTTGCCTCGATCGCCCGCCCGTCAAACGCGACGCGAAGCTGCTGGTCATCCAGCTGGCTGAACTGCACGACGTACGCCGACGGATCCGGGAACAACTCGTCAACGAGGTCCGGGTCGTCACTTAAGGAGGAACCGGTAACGCGGGTCAGCACTTTGAGCAGGGCCGTCTCGTAGGCGAGCTGGCGCGGCTGCGAAGCCGCGTTATCGAGCTCGACCTCGACGGAATACAGTGACTGCGCCTGTGCGGTCGCGCTCAATAGCGTGACCAGCGCAAGCGTCATGACGATTGCACGACTCTGGAACAACAGTGGTTTCCCCATCCAGTATGTCGCTCTATTATATCGCCCTCGCAGCCGACCACTCACCTTAATGACTTCAAAAAACCTGACCTACAAGGATGCGGGCGTTGATATTGACGCCGGCAACGAGCTGGTTGAACGCATCAAGCCGCTGGTTGCGCGAACACGACGCCCCGAGGTCCTGGCGGGCCTTGGCGGGTTTGGCGGGCTCTTCGGCCTGCCCCCGGACCGCTACCGTGAACCGGTACTGGTCTCCGGCACCGACGGCGTCGGCACCAAGCTCAAACTGGCGCAGATGACCGGCAAACACGACACCATCGGCATTGATCTCGTGGCCATGTGCGTCAATGACGTGCTCGTGCAGGGCGCAGAGCCGCTGTTTTTCCTTGACTACTTCGCCTGCGGCCAACTCGATGTCGATACCGCAACGGACGTGGTGGCCGGCATTGCGAACGGCTGCGAGCAGGCCGGCGCAGCGCTGATCGGTGGTGAAACCGCCGAAATGCCGGACATGTACCCGGACGGTGAATACGATCTCGCTGGATTCTGTGTCGGTGCCGTCGAGAAGAGCGAGCTGATCGATGGACAGTCGATCCGCGCCGGCGACACCCTGATCGGGATCGCCTCCAGCGGCCCGCACTCAAACGGCTACTCGCTGATTCGTCGCGTGCTGGAACGTGTCAGCGAACCCCGGATCGATGGCGACAATGCCGCCGATCGCCTGCTCGCACCAACGCGCATCTACGTGCGCCCGGTGCTTGAGCTGATGAAGACCGTCACCGTTCGTGGCCTTTCGCACATCACCGGCGGCGGGCTGACCGAGAACCTGCCGCGCAGTCTCCCGAACGGTCTGCAGGCGGAGATCGACACCGCAAGCTGGCAGCAGGGACCGGTGTTCGACTGGTTGATGCAGCACGGCAACATCGATATTGACGAAATGCGCCGCACCTTCAATTGCGGTGTCGGTATGGTCGTCATCGTCAATGCGGCGGACGTCGATGCGACGCTCAAAAGCCTGTCATTGTCCGGCGAGACCGCGTGGGTTCTGGGCACCATCGGCAACGGCGATGCCGGTGTTGTGTATCGTTGAGCTGACCGTTGCGCGCCGCGAGAACTGCCATCCTGATCTCGGGATCGGGAACCAATCTGCAGGCGTTCATCGACGCCGTCGCGCGTGGCGACGTCGCGCTGGACATTCGCCTCGTGTTTTCAAACGTCGAGTCCGCGTACGGCCTGCAGCGCGCACAACAGGCGGGCATCCCGGCGCTGGCCCTGTCACACGGTCACTTCGACGACCGTGAGTCCTTCGACCGTGCGGTCGCCGCGAAGCTCGACGCCGTCGACCCTGAGCTGATTATCCTCGCTGGTTTCATGCGGATTCTGAGCCCCTGGTTCGTCCGTCGCTACGCCGGTCGTATCCTGAATATTCACCCGGCGCTGTTGCCGCTGTATCCCGGACTGAACACGCACCAGCGTGCCATCAATGCCGGCGACCAATGGCATGGCAGCACGGTGCATTTTGTGACGGAAGAACTCGACGGCGGGCCGAGAGTCCTGGCGGGGCGGCTGCGCATCGAAAACGGCGATGATGCGGCGTCTCTGAATCGGCGGATCCAGGCGATCGAACACCGGATTTACCCGAAAGCCGCCGACTGGGTCGCAACCGGGCGCGTTCGCTGCAACGGCGGCGCCGTGCTGCTGGACGACCAGCCCCTCATCCAACCGGTTGTCGAGGACTTCGACTAGGGTTCGGCGCAGGCTTCAGGTCGAGTGCGCTGAAAGCGGCCAAACCTGTGACGGGCGATGCTCACGTCTTCGGCAAGGTGACGCCCGTTTGCCCCTGGTACTTTCCGCCACGATCGCGGTAGGACGTCTCACAAGCCTCGTCGGACTCCAGGAACAGCATCTGCGCAACGCCCTCGTTCGCATAAATTTTCGCCGGCAGCGGCGTCGTGTTTGAGAACTCCAGCGTGACGTGCCCTTCCCACTCGGGCTCCAGCGGCGTGACGTTGACGATTATGCCGCAGCGCGCGTAGGTCGATTTGCCGAGGCAAATGGTCAGCACCGTGCGCGGAATACGGAAATACTCAACGGTCCGCGCCAGCGCAAAGGAATTGGGTGGAATGACGCAAACGTCGTTTTTGACATCAACGAAACTGGTGTCATCGAACGCTTTCGGGTCCACGATGGCCGAACTGATGTTCGTGAAGATCTTGAATTCGTCGGCACAACGAACATCGTAGCCGTAGCTGGATGTGCCATAGGACACAATCCGCCCGCCGTCATTCTCACGCACCTGCCCGGCTTCAAACGGTTCGATCATGCCGTGCTCGTCAGCCATGCGACGGATCCAACGATCAGATTTGATACTCATTAACTTTCCTCGACGACGATGTTCGGAAATTTGGCGCTGTAGTCGCGGGCCTGCGCCGCCAGGGCAGCAGCCAGACGGCGCGCCGCGGCAAAGTAGGCCTGAGCCTGTGGTGAATCGGGCGCAGCGGCCACTGTCGGGTTGCCGCTGTCGGTTTGTTCGCGGATCGACGCATCCAGCGGCAATTGACCGAGCAGTTCAATGTCGTATTCGTCAGCCATGCGCTCGCCGCCGCCCGCCCCGAACACAGCCTCTTCGTGACCGCACTTCGAACAGATGTGCGTGCTCATGTTCTCGATCACGCCCAGCACCGGAATCGACACCTTGCGAAACATCGCGAGTCCCTTGCGAGCGTCGATCAGCGAAATGTCCTGTGGCGTGGTCACAATGACCGAACCGGCGACCGGAATCTGCTGGGCCAGCGTAAGCTGGATATCACCGGTGCCCGGCGGCATGTCCACCACGAGATAATCGAGGTCTTCCCAGTTGGTCTGGCGCAGCATCTGATTCAACGCCGACGTAACCATCGGACCGCGCCAGACCATCGGCTTGTCGGCATCGACGAGAAAGCCGATCGACATGACCTGCAGCCCCTTCGCCTCTATCGGATTCATGGTCTTGCCATCGACACTGTCCGGCTGCTGACCAACCAGGCCGACCATGTGCGGCTGGCTAGGACCGTAGATGTCGGCGTCCAGCAGGCCAACGCGAGCGCCGTCAGCGGCGAGCGCCAGCGCGAGGTTGACCGAGACGGTTGACTTGCCCACACCCCCCTTACCGGAGGCGACAGCGATGACGTTGCGAATTCCCGGCAGCGGTTTCAGGCTGGTCTGCACGCCATGCGCGACAATTTCGCGGGTAAAACGGACGTCAGCGGGCTGGCCGGCAGCGGCCAGCAGCCCGGTGATGTGTTCGCGGTAGGTCTGTTCCGCGCCGATCGCGGGGAAACCGAGCCTGATGCTCACCACCCCGTCGACGACGTCGAGCGTCGCGACCTGCTCAAGCGGCTGCGTCAGACCGGGAAGGACCGCCTTGGACAGGATTGTGTTCACATCGGATTCTGTTGACGGCGTCACACTTCGCGGTTCCTTATTAGGTAAAATTTGCAGACGATTCGCGGACTGCAGAGTGGCGGGACGGCGTATTGTATCGAAGCTCGCGGGGCTGCCATACCCCGCGACGACGGCGCGCAAATGTCGCGAACACGTTGATTTGGAACGCTTCACCGGCGAGCTTGGCCGCCGGTCTGTGGCATACTGCGGGCCTCGGCAATGTCACCGTCGTGACGCTACCGCCGAGTCCGCATTCTGGTGGCGGTTTGTAGCTGTCACACATTGGGATTAGAACAGTCGTAGACATGCTAGTTACGTCAAAGTCGCGCGCAAGGATGCCAGGCTCACGCCAGTCGTCACCTGTTCTCGGAAACGGGGGGCGCCACTAGTGGGGTTCTTCGGCGGATTCCGCGCAGACAGCCTGATCGCCGAGCTGGTAGCGATGCCAGATCCGTCTGTGCCCGGCGCGCAGAAAACCATCGACAAGATCAAGGGCACCGGCCCGAAGGCGATTCCCAAGGTCATCGACGCCCTCGCGCTGTCGGACAAGACCCACACGATGGTGCTGGTCGACATCCTCGCCGCGATGGCCAACGACAAGACGCTGGACCAATTCCGGGAAGGCCTTGCCGACGGCAACGAACGTGTCGTGTCCGGCACGGCGTGGGCGCTGTCCAGCTCCACCGACTACAACGCCAACAAACTGCTCGACTTCTTCGACGACGGTGAGGTCTCGAAAAACGCGCTGATTGAAGTCCTGCGTGTGCACAAGGAAGACCTGAGTGTGCACGAACTGCTGCAACGGGCCTACGACCTGGAGCCAAAGGAAAAAGCCGCTGTCTTCAAGATCATCGAAGACATGGTCAAGTCGGAAATGGTACCGGACCTGATTGCCCGGATGGGTGGCAAGGATCCGGTCATCAAGATGCACCTGATGCAGCTTCTGACCCGTTTCGATCGCGACGACATCGTTCGTGCGCTGGAGGTCCAGCTCAAGGACCCGAACAAAATGGTTCGCGCCGCGGCGCTGAAGGCGCTGGCTACGCGCGGCCGCAACCTGAACATACAGCCGGTCGCGGACTGCCTGCTTGACCCCGACCTCGATGTGCAGAACAAGGCCGTGGACGTCCTGGTCAAGGTCAACAACCCGGATACGGTCCAGTACCTGATACCGGCACTTAAAGACGAGAACGAGTACGCGCGCCGTGCCGCCGTTGAAGTGCTTAACGAAGTCGGCAACGAGAGTTCCGTCAAGGACCTGCTGGAAGCCATCAAGGACGACGACTGGTGGGTTCGTTCGCGTGCCGGTGACGCACTGGCTGAGATCGGCGGCCCGCGTGTCGTCAACTCGGTGGTACAGCTCATCAAGCATGAAGACGAGGAAATTCGCCGCACCGCCATCGAAATCCTCAACGCAACCAAGGACGAGTCGGCGGTAGACCACCTGATCAAGGCGACCGACGACGAGGATTGGTGGGTTCGCGAACGTGCGGTCGACGCGCTGTCCAAAATCGGCAGCCCGAAAGCCTTGCCGAAACTTGAGTCCATGCTGGGCGAGGACTCGAAAACGAATACCGTGGTTATCCGCGCGCTGGCGAAGATCGGCAACAGTACACACATTCCGAAAATCGTGCCGATGCTGCAGGGTACGGAACGCGAAGTGCAGGTCGAGGCCGTCAAAGCCCTGTCGCAGCTTGCCGAAGAGAGCCAGGCCGAGTCGATTCGAAACGTATTGGCGAAACTCATGGAGTCGTCGGATGCGACCATGATCAACGCGGCAGACATGGCCATCAAAGATCTTGACGCGCGCTTCTCCGCGACGGTCATGGCGGAAAACGTCAAGGCGCAGAAGATCGGCGAAAACACGCGCACCGTCCTGCTCGAGCAGGACGATCTCGAGCAACTTCTGAAAGCGCAGGCCGAAGCACAACAGTCGTCGGCGCCCGCCGAAGAAGAAACGACCGAAGCGGCAGCCGCTGCGGCGCCGCCTGTCCCGACCTTCCAACCGCTGGATATCTCCAAGTTACAACCGGGTGACGTCATCGACGGTCGCTACAAGTACATCGAGAAAATTGGCAAGGGCGCGTTCGGTACCGTGCTGCTGATGGAAGACGAGGTTGTCGACGAGCAGCTGATTCTCAAGTTCCTGAACCCCAACGTCTCCTCGGATGAGGAGATGATGAAGCGCTTTGTCCACGAGCTGCGATACTCACGCAAAATCACGCACCGCAACGTCATCCGCATCTATGACTTCCTGAACCTGCAGGGCTGCTACGCGATTTCGATGGAATACTTCCCGTCGCACACGCTGTCCGGCGAGATACCGGAAGAAGCGCCAATGGACCTGGGCAAGGCATTGCAGTTTTCTCGTGACATCGCGGCCGGCATGGCGATTGCTCACCAGGCCGGCGTTATTCACCGCGACCTGAAACCCGCGAACATCCTCGTCAACAACGACGGCCTGTTGAAAATCGTGGACTTTGGTGTCGCCGCAGCGGCCAGCAGCGGCGACACGCAGCTGACCAAGACGGGTTACGTCATCGGTTCGCCGAAATACATGGCACCGGAACAGATTCTCGGCAAAAAGGTCGATGAAACGGCCGACATCTACAGTGTTGGCGTCATCATGTACGAGATGGTCACCGGGATCCCGCCGTACAGCCGCGGCGACCACATGTCGGTGATGTACCAGCATGTGCAGGGCAAGGCGAAACCGGCTCAGGAGGTCAACGAACACCTGCCAGACGAGTTTGCCGAGATCATTACAAAGGCGATGTCGGTGGACAAGACCAAGCGCTACCAGAGCATGAGCGAGCTGACCGAGGCGCTGCACACCGTCAAGGTCAGCACCGCCGCCTGACGACCGGTCCGCGCTGGAATCGTGCCCGTTCTCGAGGCCTTGTTCAAAACTGTGATTTCGCTCTGGCACAGGCTCTAATTAATCTCTAGGATACGCGTAACTCGCTGATTTATGGGGGCCTCATGGCTCGAATCGATGCGTTCCTGAAGCTCGGCCTGGCGCAGGGCTGCTCAGACGTGCACCTGGCCGTCGGCATACCGCCGATGTTGCGGATGAACGGCGACCTGATGCCGATCAAGTTTCGCGAACTCTCGGACACCGAGCTTGAAACCTATATTCGAGAAGTGTTGACGGCTCGCCAGATCGAGACACTGGAAAACGGCCACGACCTGGACTTTTCATACGTCAGCGAAGATGGCGGCCGTTTCCGCGTCAATGTGTTCCGCAAGGTCACCGGCATGGGCGCTGTGTTCCGACACATCCCCAGCGAAGTGCCGTCGCTGGAGCAGCTGAACATGCCCCCGATCCTGACCGATTTCTGCGACTACCATCAGGGCATGGTGCTGGTCACCGGCTCCACCGGAACCGGTAAATCGACCACGCTGGCAGCGATGATCAATCACCTGAACCAGACACGAAACCTGAACATCATCAGCCTTGAAGAACCGATTGAATTCGTGCATCCCAGCAAGAACTGCCAGGTTATCCAGCGTGAAGTGGGTACGCATGTTGGCAGCTTTGCAGACGGCGTCCGCGCTGCTATGCGTGAAGATCCCGATGTCATTCTCGTTGGCGAGCTGCGCGATGCGGAGACCATCATGATGGCCATGACCGCCGCAGAAACCGGCCACCTGGTTCTCGGGACTCTGCACACAACCGGAGCGGTGAAGACCATTGACCGCGTGATCGACGCGCTGCCCGGCGAGCTCCGCGAACAAACCAAGGCGTTCCTGTCGATGAGTCTCAAGGCGGTAGTCACGCAGGTGCTCGTGAAAACAGTGGACGGGCGCGGCCGTAAGGCCGTCCTTGAAATCCTCGTCAACAACCGAGCCATCTCCAAGCTGATCACAACGGACCAGACGCACCAGATCCCGTCGCAATTGCAGACCGGCGGCGATGCCGGCATGCAGCTGATGGATTCCGCGTTACTCGATGCGATCCAGGCGAAGGAGATCGATCCGGACGACGCCTTCCGCTTCGCCAACGACAAACGAAAATTCCAGCGCTTTGTGACCGACACGAGCATGTTCTCGGCACTCGATACGACCAACATCATCAAGGACGACTAGAGCATGGCCCAGATTGATCGTTACCTTGAAGAGGCCCTGAAGCAAAGCGCCTCGGACCTGCATTTTGTCTCCGGTGACCCGGTCCGTGCACGCGTACACGGCGAGCTGCAGGTCCTGATGGACGAGCGGCTGAGCACCGAGCACGTCGGCGAATGCGTTAGCGAAATCATGGACGGCAAGACCAAGGCGCATTTCGACCAGCACGACTCGGCCGATTTCGCGCACGAAATTGCCGGCCTGTCGCGTTTTCGCGTCAACGTGTTTCGCCATCTGAACGGTATCGGCGCCATTCTTCGCGCCATCCCGTCGGAGGCCCTGTCGCTCGACGAACTGGACATGCCGAAAGTCGTTCACGACATGTGCCTGAACTCGCAGGGCATGATCCTGGTCACCGGCAAGACCGGCTCAGGCAAATCGACAACGCTGGCGGCCATGATCGATGCGATCAACCGGCGGCTGAAGGGCCATATCCTGACCATTGAGGATCCGGTCGAGTTCGTGCACAAATCGCAGGGCAGCCTGATGTCGCAACGCGAAGTTGGCGTGCACAGTGAGAGCTTCGCCCACGCCCTGCACTCAGCCCTTCGTGAGGACCCCGACGTCATCCTCGTCGGCGAAATGCGCGACCTCGAAACCATCAGCATTGCCGTTACGGCTGCCGAGATGGGTATCCTGGTGATGGGCACGCTGCACACCAACGGCGCGGCTCAAACCGTGGATCGCATCGTCAACTCGTTCCCGGCCGACAAACAGAGCCACATCCGCACCATGATCTCGACATCGCTGCGGGGCGTCATCTCGCAGCAGCTGCTGCCAACCAAGCACAAGCCGGGTCGTATTGCGGCGCTCGAGATCATGATCAATACGCCGGCGGTCGCCAACCTGATTCGCCAGGGCAAGCTAGACCAGCTCGAGACGGCGATGCAGTCCGGCGGCTCCGCGGGCATGCAGACCATGGACAATGCCCTGATGGACCTGGTCGACAAACGCTGGGTATCCGGTAAAGAGGCCTACCAGCAAGCCAACAACAAATCGAAATTTGCACAGGTCAAAGACCAGTCCTGACCGGCGCGCAACCGTGGCATAATCCCGGCCTTTGCGCCGCAGCCAGGTTATGACAGACAAGCCACGTAAAATCCTCGTTACCAGCGCCCTACCGTACGCCAACGGATCGCCCCACATGGGGCACCTGGTGGAGTACCTGCAAACCGATATGTGGGTCCGCTTCCAGAAGCTTCGCGGCCATCAGTGCACGTACGTTTGCGCCAGCGACGCACACGGCACGCCGATCATGATCAAGGCGCGCGAACAGGGCATCACACCGGAAGCACTGACCGAGGCCTACAGCCAGGAATTCCAGCGGGACTTTGCGGATTTCGGTGTGGATTTTGACAACTACCACACGACGCATTCGCCGGAAAATGAAGCCCTGACGGTCGAGATGTACGAGGCACTGCGCGAGCGTGGCGACATCTACACGAAGACCATTGAACAGGCCTATGACGAGAAAGAAGGCATGTTTCTGCCGGACCGTTTCGTCCGCGGCACCTGCCCGGTGTGCAAGACCGAGGATCAGTACGGCGACTCTTGCGAGAACTGCGGCTCAACCTACTCGCCGGCGGACCTGATCGACCCGGTGTCGGTGCTGTCCGGCACAACGCCCGTGAAACGTGAGTCCGAGCACTACTTCTTTCGCCTCAGTGAATACGAGGACCGCCTTCGCGCCTGGATGGACGACGCGAGCCTCGACCGCAATGTCGTGGCGAAACTGAACGAATGGTTCGAGGCCGGCCTGCAGGACTGGGATATTTCGCGGGATGCGCCCTACTTCGGTTTTCGTATTCCGGGCACCGAGGACAAATTTTTCTACGTCTGGCTGGATGCACCGGTCGGCTACCCGGCGAGTTTTCGCAATCTCTGCGAACGCCGTGATGACCTCGACTTCGACGAATACTGGCGCCCCGGACACGACACCGAGCTCTACCACTTCATCGGCAAGGACATCATGTACTTCCACACGCTGTTCTGGCCGGCGGTTCTCGAGGGTGCCGGCTTCCGCACGCCGACCAGTGTATTCGCCCACGGTTTCCTGACGGTCAACGGCAAAAAGATGTCCAAATCCCGTGGCACGTTCATCAAGGCGCGGACCTACCTCGATCATCTCGACCCTTCCTGGCTGCGCTACTACTACGCCGCCAAACTGGGTCCAACCATCGAGGACATTGATCTGAGCCTCGACGACTTCGTTGCCCGCGTGAACGCCGACCTCGTGGGCAAGCTCGTTAACATCGCGAGCCGCTGTGCGGGCTTTATCAACAAGCGGTTCGACGGGCGACTGGCGCAGACGCTGCCCGAGCCCGCGCTGTTCGCACGTGTGGCGGACGCATCCGAACACATCGCGGAGCATTACGAAGCGCGCGAGTACTCTAAGGCGATGCGCGTGATCATGTCGCTGGCCGACGAAGCCAATCGTTACATCGATGAACACAAGCCCTGGGTCATGATCAAGGACGAATCGCGCCTGGACGATGTGCAGGCCGTCTGCACGCAGGGGCTGAACCTGTTCCGCAGCCTCATGATTTACCTGTCTCCCGTATTGCCGGTCGTCGCCGACAAAAGCCGTGACTTTCTCGGCGAGAATCACTGGCACTGGGACGACGCCGGCAAACCGATGCTGGACGCACAGATCAACAAATTTGTACCGCTGCTGACGCGTGTCGAGGCAGCACAGGTGGACAAGATGGTAGAAGACTCCAGGAAAGCGCCGGCCGCGGATGCACAAGCCGCTAAAACGAACGATGAGCACATCGCTATCGACGATTTCATGAAGGTCGATCTGCGCATTGCAAAGATCGACAAAGCGGAACCCGTCGAAGGTGCGGACAAGTTGTTGGCGTTGACGCTCGATGTCGGTGAATTGGGCACAAGACAGGTGTTTGCGGGCATCAAG
>JBCDJX010000048.1:0-25536 GCA_038747355.1 Pseudomonadota bacterium
CGCTGGTGCCGGGAAACCTACGGCACCATCGATGCGCTGAACAACGCCTGGGGTACCGTGTTCTGGTCCATGGAGTATCGGCAATTCGAGGACATCGAACTGCCTCTGTACGCGGTGACCGAGTGCAGCCCGTCCCACCAGCTTGCTTTCCGCCGTTACGCGTCCGACGCCGTCGTTCAATTTCATCAACGGCAGGTCGACATTATTCGCGAGCACGCGCCACAGCGTTTCGTCACGCACAATTTCATTCCGCCGGTCGATACCGGGGTCGATAACGCGGCACTCGCGGCACCACTGGATTTTCCGAGCTACGACAACTACCCGCTGGGTCGCAGCGACCTGCGCTTTAAACACTGGTCGCCCGAGCGCTTCGGCGACATCATGCGAACCGGGCACCCGGACTTCAGTGCCTACACTTTCGACCAGATCCGCGGCTTGCAGCGCACGGGATTCTGGGTCATGGAGCAACAGCCAGGACCGGTTAACTGGGCGGACGCCAATCCGAAGCCGTTACCCGGGATGGTGCGACTGTGGACGTGGGAGGCCGTCGCGCACGGTGCTGACGTGGTTAGCTACTTCCGCTGGCGACAGGCACCGTTTGCGCAGGAACAGATGCACGCGGGGCTTCGGCGACCCGACGATTCGCCCTCGGAGACCTGGCCTGAGATAGAAGCGACGATCCGGGAGATCCTCGATCTCGGGGTGATGAACGAAGCACAGCGACACGCGGACGTCGCAATGATCACGGATGCGCACGGTTACTGGCTCAGCGATATCGAAAAACAGCACGCGTCACTGACCTTCGACGATGTGCAGTTCGATGTCTATCGTGCGCTGCGTGCGCTCGGCATCAATATCGATATCGTTTCGCCGCAAGCGGATCTGTCGGCGTATCCGCTGGTCGTGGTTCCCTGCCTGCCCGTCGTCGATCCATCGTTCGTCGAACAGGCACAACGCGTATCGGCGCACTTCGTGTTCCTGCCGCGTTGCGGGTCCAAGACCGACCAGTTCAATTTGCCGGGCGCACTGCCGCCCGGAGCCCTGCAGGCCTTGCTCCCGATCAAGGTGAGCAGTGTCGAAACCCTGCGGCCGGATTGCTCGGAAGCGCTCAACATCGATGACCAGGTATTCGCAAGTCGCTTGTGGCGCGAAACGCTGCTGATCGGCGACGATGTCGACATCGTTGCCCGATACGGCGATAACGAAGCTGCTGCCGTTCGAAAGGACCGCTTTACCTACATCGCAACGCTGTCGTGCCGGGGTTTTCTCGAGCACCTGTTTCGCTCGTCGTGCGACGAGCTCGGCATTGAGACCTCGCAGCCCTCGTCGGCACTGCGACTTCGACAGCGCGGGCGTTATCAGTTCGCGCTGAACTACGGCTCGACCACAGCGGAACTGCCTTTGAATGACGACGATACGCTGCTCGTCGGACGCCAGCCGCTGTCCCCTCACGACGTTGCCGTTTGGCGAAAAGACTGAGCTTGGTCTTTTTGTATGATATAACCGACAAATAATCAGAAAGGGTCAGCGTGCACAGGGGGAAACGCTCATGACCGTGCAGATGTTCATCTTTTTTGCGATCACCGCAACGATCGCCGTGCTCACGTACCTGAAGTGCCGAGCGGCACCAAAGTCGTCAGACCACACAACGGAAAGCGATAACAAGGAGATCTTCCTCGCGGGGGGCGGTCTCAGCTGGTTCTTCGTGGCCGGCTCCATCACGCTCACCAATCTGAGTACGGATCAGCTGGTCGGCATGAACGGAAACCAGATGGCGTTGCTGGCGTGGTGGGAACTGGCCGCGGTTGCGGGTCTCGTGATTCTGGCCAAGGTGTTCCTGCCGGTGTACTACAAGTACCGGTGCACGACGACCACAGAGCTCCTCGAGAAGCGCTACAACAACCACCATATCCGCGCGCTGATCGGCAGCCTCTTCCTGTTGGGTAACGTCTTCATCTTCATCCCGTCGATGCTCTATTCCGGCTCACTGTTCATGCAGAGCATGTTTAACGTCGACGCCCCGATCATCATGATCGCGATCGCGTTTGCGGTTGTTGGTGCAGCTTACGCCGTGTTTGGCGGTCTGCGCGCGGTCGCCGTGTCCGATGCCTACAGCGGTGTCTTGCTGCTCAGCCTTGGCTTGCTGGTGGTGTTCCTCGCGCTGCAGGCGATCAACTTCGACTTTTCCGGCATCCCGCGCGAGCGCCTGACGATGATCGGTGACAACGATTCGCCGATTCCGTGGCACACGCTGCTGACCGGCATGATCTTCATTCAGATCTTTTACTGGAGCACGAACCAGACAATCACGCAGCGCGCGATGGCCTCACCGACGGTCGAGGAAGGTCAAAAGGGTGTGCTGGCGGCAGCGGGTATCCGACTGCTGATCGTGCCGCCAATGATCGTGCTGCCGGGCATCGTGTCGTACAAACTCTACGGTGACATCGGCGACGCGGCCTATGGCACGATCGTCGGCGATGTCCTGCCGACCTGGCTGTCCGGGGCCTTCGCGGCAGCGATAGCCGCGGCGGTCCTGACCAGCGTCAACAGTGTCCTCAACTCATCGACCGCGCTGTACGTTCTGGACATTCACGAAAAGTACATTGGCAAGGCACCGAACGTGCCGCGGCTGAACGCGGTCATCACGCTGTTTATCGTGATCATCGGCCTGTTGCTCGTGCCGATTTACGCCACCGCTGAGAGCATCATCAACCTGATCCAGCAGCTCTACGGCCTGCTGAGCATGCCGATACTGTCGGCGTTTATTGTCGGCCTGCTGTTCAACAACGTGGATTACCGTGCGGCGATTCTCGGTGTGGTATTCGGCGTGTTGTTCTACGGGTTCTTCACCTTCGGCTGGACACCGCCGTTCCACTACATTCACCAGATGTTCATCACGCTGATACTCAGCGTCATGGTCGCATTGGGCCTGAGCGCTTCGCTGTTCTCGTCGCGACCGTCGCTGAATTTCGCGGGGTCCGCGTCAAGCGGCGCTTAGTCGGAACACCAGCACCGACTCGGGGTGCACGATCGGTAACTGCAGCCCCCGGCTCATCAGCAAAGAACCGGGGAAGCTGCGACCTTTGATGGCGTCGAGGATCGACGTGGAATGCGTTACCGGCGCGGTAGGATAGACAAGCTCAACGGCGTACGACGTATCGCGGTCGAGACCATCGAAACGCAGCCGATGCGGCGTTACCCGCACGTCGGTCTGCTGATACGCCACCGAGAACAAGGCTTCGGACTTGTCCGCATTGACGACGCCGAAGGCCAGCTTCGTCGAGTCAGTGTCCAGGCGATACAGATCGCCCGCAAACAGGAACTCACGCCGCTGTTTGTGCAACGCAATCGCCTCTTTGAGGCCCGCCCGTTCCGCCGCATCCATCTCGAGTATGTTTGCCTCGACACCGAAGTCGCCGAACAGGGCTGTTGCAGCCCGAGTTTCTATCGACAAACGCCTGCCGGTGATATGGCAGGTTTCAGGCCCGACGTGCGCGCCCATCAACTCAAGCGGCAGGAAGACCGAAAAACCGCGTTGAATGCGCTGCCTGTCGAGCGCGTCATTGGTGTCCGAGGTCCAGAACCGGTCCGCACGTTCGAGGATGCCAAAGTCGATGCGTGCCCCGCCCGACGAGCAGCTCTCGAACTCGACCGACGGATGCGCGGCTCGCAGCCGGTCGATCAGGCGATACAGATTGCGGGTTTGCCGGTGCACGGCGAAACGGCCATCCGCCGCAACCGGCTGGTCGAGGTTGCGGTTCATGTCCCACTTCACGTAGGTGGCCGCGTAAGTCGACAGGAAGGCGTCGACCTTGTCGAACAGGTAGTCACAAACAGCATCCTGCGTCAGATCGAGCACCAGCTGGTTGCGTGACTCGATCAGTGGCGCCGTGCTGCCGCCCAGAGCCCACTCCGGATGCCTGCGGTACAGCTCGCTGTCGGGGTTCACCATTTCCGGCTCGAACCAGATACCGAACTCCATGCCGAGCGCCTGCACGTGATCAACCACCGGCGCCAGTCCGTCCGGGAAAATCGTGGTGTCCACATCCCAGTCGCCGAGACCGGCGTTGTCGCTACGACGCCCCGTGAACCATCCGTCGTCGAGAACAAACCGTTCGATACCCAGTTCGGCAGCGCTGTCTGCCAGCGCCTTCAGGCGATAGACGTCGAGATCGAAATAGGACGCTTCCCAGGTGTTGAAATGCACCCGCTTCGGCCGTCGCACCCGGTCAGTGTCCGTCATGGTTTCGCGCACGAAGCGATGAAACTGCCGCGACATCCCCGACATGCCGTCCTGGCTGTACGCGCAATACAGCGTGGGCGACCGATAGCGTTCGCCGCGCGCAAGGCGGATTTCACCCGGACCCAGCAACTCGCCCATCTGCACCGAGACACGCCCGGCGCTGTCCTCGTCGACCCGGTAGCGGTGG
Organism: Pseudomonadota bacterium; assembly: GCA_038747355.1. Taxonomy (GTDB): domain Bacteria; phylum Pseudomonadota; class Gammaproteobacteria; order Steroidobacterales; family Woeseiaceae; genus UBA1847. The sequence continues at coordinate 4,431 of JBCDJX010000048.1, forward strand.
TTGCCGCTCCAGCCAAGGTGAAAGCCCAGGACCTCTCCGTCACTTTCACGGCTGGTTGCGGGGTGCAGTATCAGACCGGGGAAGCAATCGTGCGACGTTCGACCCAGTCGGTTTTCGCGCAGGTACGTGCCGGGTCGTCGCGCCTGCACCTGGCGTTGAAATTCATCCGACCAACGCCCGATGAAACTCGTGATGGTGTCAAAGTGCGGTAACACCGGAATGCAGGCGGCGTCGCAGCGAATGACGTCGAGGTCCTCCTCCGCCGTGTTGGTCAGCGTGCTGGTGATCGACAGAACACCCGAGGAATGCAGGGCGATCTCGTGCTCGACAGCCAGTCCTGTTGCTGCGCACCGGGATTCGATCTGCAGGCGGTCAGGCGCTACAGCGCTTACCTTCTGCACTTTCGGAAATGTATCCCAGCTTACGCCGTGACGGTGCACCTCCAGCCCCGGCTCGCCGGTGTGGCCGGCAGCAATCAACGGCAACAGCGACAGCGGTGCCTCTTCCGGTTTACAGGCGAACGGCTCCTGGCGCGTGTCGCTGACGGCGATACTCGACAGATCAAATCCATTCGCCAGTCGCGGCCCGATATACAGCAAGACCGGTTGTGAACCCGCGGTATCGATAACGACCGACGTGTCGTCGGCGTCGAGATGATAGAAGTCCGTCATGCGCCGGAATCTAATGGCAGTGGACGGACCTTTGCAACCGGTTTGAGAGCGGACGTCTGCGCTGGCTTGCTGCCCGAGGTACGCGTACTGTCAGCCAGCGCAGGGCTTTGCCGTCGCGCCGAATCACCCGCGGTTGAAACGGCCCTGCACCCCTTGCAGAGCGACGATCGCTGAACGACAGACTATCCATGGTTCGCGATACGGCGGCCTGCCTTCAGCGGATTACGCCTCCGGCATCGGTGCCGGCGCACTCTGGTTCACGTACAGGGTTTGCGTCGGGTAGGCGAACTCGATGCCCTCCTCCTCGAAGCGCTCGAAGATTGCCAGGTTGACCGCCTGCTGGATATCCATATACGTGTTGTAGTCGGGTGACTGCACAAAAAACACCGACTCAAAGATCAACGCAAAGTCGCCGTAGCGCTGAAAGTGTGCGCGATCGAATCGCGTCTTCTCATTCGCCTCGATCGCATTGCGGATTATCGTTGGAATGACCTTCAGTTGCTCGCTCGATGTCTGGTAGGTCACACCAACCGAAAACACGACGCGTCGCTCAAACATGCGACCAAAGTTTCGAATACGGCTGTTCAACAAATCCGTGTTCGAGAAGATCAGTTGTTCACCCGACAAGCTGCGCAGACGCGTCGTCTTGAGGCCGACCTTCTCCACGCTGCCGAGAAACTCGTTGATGATCAGGAAATCTCCGATGGCAAACGGCTTGTCGAGAACGATCGACAGCGACGCGAACAGGTCGCTGAGCACGCTCTGCGCCGCCAACGCCACCGCGATACCGCCGACACCTAGACCGGCAACCAGCGCCGTGATGTTGACGCCAAGATTGTCCAGCACGAGCAGTAATACAACCGCCCAGATCGCGACGCGCATCGCGAAGTACGCCATATCCAGGGCCGCGACGGATCCGGGATCACGGCTCATTTGTCGTTCGCGTCGCTTCGTCAGCGAGTTGCCAAGCCCCACGACCGCCCAGAGTCCGAGCTGGACCAGCATCGCGATGACGACAAGATGCGCAATGAAGCCGGCAGGCTGATCATCGAACCCCACGAATCGAGAGCCCACAAACAGAGCGATAAACAGCAGGAACCAGCCGTTGGTCTTGCCAACGACCGTGGCGGCAAGTCGCAGCCTGTCCGTTTTGCGCCCCTCCGCGAGCCGATTCAGGCTGTTGCACAAGCCGCGGCGAGCGAGAAGCAGGGCTATGTAAACGACGCCAGCGATGAGCGCGGCCAGACACCAGGCCAGCACGGAGTTGCCGAAAATTTCGTACTCGATCAGCTGTTCCAGATCCACGCTCTATTTCTCCATCGCGTCAGTTCTGCGAGTGTATCGGAATCGCCTCGCCACGAACGAATGCAAAAACAGCTTCGTCTTAGCGTCGAAGCGTCGCTCGTGCGAACCGCCCCGGCTAACCGGTCAGAATCCGGTAGGCAGCGTAAGCCAGGTAAACAGTCAGGAATGCGCCCCCTGCGGCACGCCCCAGGTAAGCCTTGCCAAAAAAGAAAATCGGAATCAGCGCCGCAGCCAACAGCCATGACAACACGAGGTCGCCGACACCCCCGACAGGCACCGGGATCTGTGCCACCGCTCCGCTGATCGGAAGCACCATCAATGAGTTGAAAATATTCGACCCGATCACATTGCCGAGCGCCAGGTCAGACTCCTTGCGGATCGCGGCAATGATCGATGTGACCAACTCGGGCATGCTGGTACCCACCGCGACCACGAAAAGACCGACAACGGTCGTCGAGATCCCGACCTTCTCGGCGAACTCGACGCCATTTTTGACGGTCATCTCGCCGCCGATAAACAACAACACGAATCCCGCGACCACCATCGCCCAGCACAGCCGGCCTTTGGACTGCGGCACGACCACCGGACTTTCAACAATGGTCTCGATCAGCGGGTCCTGGCGACGCACCCGCATCAGGTCCAGCGCCGTGATGTAGACAAAAATACCGAACACCAGCATCAGGACGATCGCGTCCGTGCGACCGATAGCGGCCGCCATACCTTCCAGCGGGCCGTCGAGGGCCATGACCGTGATCATGGTGGTCGCCAGTAGCAACAGAGGCAGTTCGCGGCGAACCACGTCACCCTGTATTGCGATCGGACTGATAATGGCCGCCGTGCCGAGCACGAGTGCCAGATTACTGATGTTCGAGCCGACGACGTTGCCGAACGCGAGACCGGTGGCGCCCTCAAGGGCGCCGATGACGTTGACGACCAACTCAGGCGAACTGGTCCCGAAACCGACAATCGTCAGGCCAACGACCATCGGTGAGATACCGTAGCCCCTCGCAATCTCCGAGGCACCACGCACCAGCAGCGTGCCGCCGCCAATGAGCAGCGCGACACCGAAGAGAATACCCAGCAGCGAGAACATGCGAAGATACTAGCGCATTGACGGAGACGTTATGCAGGACGCTTCGTCCGGCAACCAATGGTGGATTGATGTGTCGTATCCGTTGCTTGCGTTCACTGTCCTGAACCCGGTGTAGCGCAGACACACACTGTCGCCGGAGACGTTGTCAGAGATCAGCGAGATCAATAATCCTGCGGCTTCGATGGCGAATCAAAAGGCTCGCTAGCTTGAGAAAAACAATAATGAAATCAGCGGCTCCACAGGTCCCACATGACGGAAAAGGCGACCGTGCCTAGGCGTTTTTTGCCGATTTTTCTTGTCGTTCTCAGCCTCAGCGCCACCCGCGCTGTCGCTGAGCTCGACATCCGCGGCGTCGATGGCGAACTCGCACAGAACGTCCGGGCGTACGCCTCCATCGCCAGCGAAGCCTGTGATGCCAGCCAGTGGGTGATCCGCCGGCGCTTCGGAAAGCTTGAGCAGGAAGCCCGGAAAGCCCTGCAACCGTTCGGGTTTTACTCGCCGACGATATCCGCCTCGCTCGATGTTGGCGACGACTGCTGGCACGTCGTACTGACGGTGGACGCCGGTGAGCCGGTCCGCTACCGAACCATCGACGTGCAGATCACCGGTGATGCCGCCGCGGATCCCGCCTTCGACACCGCTGAGATATTGCCGTTGATCGGCGAACCGCTCGCCCATGACGAGTATGAAAGTCTGAAACGGTTCCTGCTGGTCAGGGCCGCGGACCGCGGCTACCTTGATGCCGCGTTCAGCGAAAACCGCCTTGACGTGTGGCCTGAGGAACGCGCCGCTGACGTGGCGCTGCATTTCGACAGCGGCACTCGGTACCGAATTTCGGAAGTCATCCACGAACAGTCGTTTCTCGACCCGAGAATCGTTGATGCTTACATCGACCTTGAACCCGGCGCGACGTACGACAGTGAAGACCTCGGTCGCGCGTACAACGACCTGTCGGACAGCGCCTACTTCGGGCGCATCGATGTGGTTGCGGATACCGATGCCGCCGAGAACGGCACCGTCCCGATCCGTATCACGCTCGAACCGGGCACACGTATCGAATACACCGTAGGCGTCGGCGCGTCGACGGATACCGGGCCGCGATTCCGCACCGGCTTTCGCAACAACCGTATCAACCGTCGAGGTCATCGCCTGATTTCCGACCTCGGCGCCTCGGAGGTCATCCAGGGCATCGCCACCGAGTACCGCATACCGCTGGCCGATCCACGCGAGGAGTGGTTCAGCTTTACCGGCTCGTACATCAACGAAAACAACGACACCTTCGAGAGCGAGATCCAGAGACTCGGAGTCCGCTGGACCAAGTCGATGAGCAGTCGCTGGTTGCGGACGCTGTCGCTCGACTTCGACCGGGAGCGCTATACCGTCGGTCAGGCAGTCGACACCACGCGCTTCATCGTGCCCGGTATCGCGTTCGACCAAAAACTGTCGGATCGCGACCTGTTTCCGCGCCGGGGACATCGCTTGAACATCGAGTTCAGCGGCACGGACGAATCACTGGGTTCGACCACCCGGTACTTGCAGGCTCGCGCGCGAGGTCGCTTGATTCGTTCCATCGGCGACAAACATCGCCTGTTGATGCGACTGGACGCCGGATGGACCGACACATCGGACTTTGACCAGTTGCCGCCCTCGGTCCGCTTCTTCGCCGGCGGCGACGATTCGGTCCGTGGTTTCGATTACGAGAGCCTGGGACCGGTGGATGCCGACGGCAATGTTATCGGCGGCGAGTTCCTGCTGACCGGCAGCCTTGAAGTTGAACGTCACCTGCGCGGTAACTTCTACGGCGCGTTGTTTGTTGACGCGGGCAACGCGTTCAACGGCAGCGATCCCGACATCCAGACCGGTGCGGGACTCGGACTCAAGTGGCGCTCGCCCCTCGGCCCCATCCGTTTTTACATCGGCTATCCCGTCAGTGCCGACGACGGTTCGGTTCGCTTTCACCTTCGACTGGGGGCGGACTTGTGAGGATTTCGCGACGCTGGCTGTTCGCCACCTCCGGGATTCTCGCCGCTCCGCTGCTTGCGGCGCTTTGGCTGCTCGGCACGGAGAGCGGAACGCGCTGGTTGGTCGCCCGCGCTGAGTCCTTCCTGCCGGAAGCGCTGACGCTTACGGGCGTTTCCGGCACCGTGTTGCGCGGCGTCGAGCTTGATGCCGTCAAGTGGCTGGACAGCGACATCAACGTCGCCGCTGAATCCGTATCGATCTCTGTTCGACCGTTACCCTTGATCAGCCGCAATGTGATTATCGATGCGTTCGATGTCGCCGCTTTGTCGGTCACGCTGGCCGGCGGTGGCGACGATTCCGACGACCCAGCAGGCGGTCTGCCGGAGATTGAGCTGCCCGTTGACCTTCGAATCTTCGCGTCCAGCATTCGGCGCATCGACGTCGCAAGCCCGGCGTTCACACGTGAGATCGACGCGGTGTCTTTCGCAGGTCGATTGTCCGGCGACGCTCTCGAGATCCGGTATTTCACGTTGGCGTCGAGCTGGCTGGATATCGATATCAGCGGCGATGCGCAGCTGTCCGGGCGTTATCCCGCCTCGCTCGCCGCGAACTGGGCGTGGAAGACACTTGATTACGCGTTTTCTGGCGCACTGAGTCTGGATGGCGATTTGCGGGGATTCGACGTAGATCATCGCCTGCAGGCCCCGGTGGCCGTCGACAGCACGGGCAGCGTCGCCATCATCGACGGTGTACCTCGCTTCGACATCGAAAACCGGTGGGGCGCCATCGAATGGCCAATACCGGGCGGTGCGGCCAGGGCGCGAGACGGGCGCCTGGTGACCGAGGGCAACTTGTCCGAGATCAATGTGGCGCTGGATACCCTGGCAGAGTGGCCGGGCTATCCCGAACAGCAGCTGACCCTGTCGGGACGCGCAGACCCGGAGTCCTTTGCCGTCGAGTCACTGCGCCTGCGAGGCCCGATGGGGACCGCCGAGATCACCGGTCAGGCAAGCTGGTCACCCACGCTCGCCGTTGCCCTGGATTACGCCGTGTCGTCGGTTGACGTCTCGCAGCTCGCGCCCGAGATAGTCAGCGCGCTGAATGCGCGCGGTTCAGTGACCGCCGAGCAGCTTGGCGACCGGATCACCGCATCGGCCTCAATCACGGAGCTCGACGGCACGTTGAACGGATTGACGGTGGACGGAACAGCGAACGCCTCAAGCGATGGCGATCAGATACGGATTATCGATACGCAACTTCGTGTTGGATCAAACAGGGTCCGGCTTGACGGCTCGATCAGCGAGACCTTGCTCGTGCGGGCGGCGTTCGACGCGCCACAGCTTGCGGACATCCTGCCCGAACTTTCCGGCAGCGTGGCCGGGGAAATCACGGTGCAGGGTGCACGCGATGCTCCGGATGTGGTGTTCGAACTGAGTGGCAATGAACTCGGCTGGCAGGAGACGGCAAACGTCCAGACATTGGTGGCTACCGGTAGCTTGTCGCGACAAGCGCCCAGCCTGGTGTCACTCGATGCAGAGGCTGTCCGATTCGGCGACCAGGCCCTGGACGCGATCGGTGTCGAGCTGGCGGGCACCGAGTCTCGGCATTCGCTGACTGTCTCCGGCGCGGGCTACGACAGTGAGCTTGCGATCGAACTCGCGGGCTCGCTGGAGGGTGAACGCTGGACAGGCAGGCTCGACGCACTGAGCGTCGTGTCACCGCTGATCGCACGCTGGGAAACTCGCGAATCGTCGGATGTGTCGGTAAGTCCGAACGGCTTTATCGTGGACGAAACCTGCCTTTACCAGGCTGAAACGGCTGCCGCACTCTGCCTGTTCGCCACAGCGGACAGCAGCGACGTTGTTGATGCGAGGCTGCAGCTCGAGGCGCTGTCGCTCGACTCCGTGCAACTGCCATTACCGCCCGAACTCGATACCTCCGGGCAACTGCATGCCACCATCGACGGGCGATGGGACGGACAAGCCTTGAATGCCGAGACACAACTCGAGCTTCGCGACGGAACGGTCACCGTCCTCTACGACGAGGAGCCTGTGGTCATCAAGGTGTCGGAGCTGGTTGCGGAGGCCACGGTGCGCGCGAATACACTCGCATCGAGTCTGCAGCTTGCCCTCGGGGATGCCGCCAGGGCGACGGCCACCTTGGGCATAGACGACCTGTTTGACCCGGACGCCGCGATTACAGGGCGTACCAGCGTTGCCGTGCCGGACGTGTCGACCATCGCGGCGCTGATACCGGGCATTGCCGAACCCGAAGGCGCAGTGGATGGCACCTTGTCGCTAAGCGGCCGACTGGCCGCGCCGGTGTTTGCCGGCGATGTGCGGCTGCGCGACGGTCGGTTCGCAATACCGGCCGCCGGCACCACGGTGTCTGACGTGTCACTGCGAGTGACGCAGCTTGCGCCCGGCCAGTTAAGGGTGCTGGGCAGCGCGCGCTCCGGGGAGGGCCAGGTCGCGGTCACCGGCAGGACACTGATCAGTTCGGACACCGGCCTGCGGAGTGAATTCTCCATCGAAGGGGAGAATGTCGAACTGGCGCGGCGTCCCGATTTCAGCGTCACGGCATCGCCGACCATCGACATCGTGTTCGACGAGCGGTCGACCACCATCAACGGCGAACTTGCGATCCCGTCGGCCGCCATTCGTCTGCGCGACATTCCGGCCGGTGCAGCCAGCCCGTCGCCGGACACCATCGTGCACGAGGCCGACGACACCGAAACCCCGAAAGCCCGCGTGATCGATATCGATGTCAGCACCTCACTGGGTGACGACGTGAACTTCAGTGGCTTCGGCCTGACCACCCGCCTGGATGGCGACCTGCGGCTTCGCGGTGGCAATACACAGGCCTACACCGGCCAGGGTCGCGTAACGCTGATCGGCGGTGAATACAAATCCTACGGACAAGAGCTCGAGATCGAAGAAGGCGAACTGATCTTCAGCGGTCCGCTCGACAACCCGAGACTGAACGTTCGCGCTGTTCGACGCATCGACGACATTGTTGCAGGAATACGGCTGAGTGGTACGCCGCTGCAGCTGCAGTCAACGCTGTACAGCGAACCCGGCCTGACTGACGCGGAAATCCTCTCTTACCTGCTCACCGGTCGACCGTTGTCCGGCGCATCCGACGGCGATGACGGCGAACTGCTCAACCAGGCCGCGTTCTCGCTGGGATTGTCCGGTGCCGGTGCCGTGGTCTCACGCGTTCGTAATTCGCTGGGCCTTGAGACACTCGCGTTTGAAGGCCGTGGTAGCAGCAGCCGCCTTGTCGCGGGCAAGCGCATCGGCAATCGCCTGCTGGTCGAGTACGGCTACGGCGTTGTCGACCAGTTGGGCACCCTGTTGCTGCGTTACCAGCTGTCCGACCGGCTGATCCTGGAGTCAAGGACCGGCACCGTCAGCAATCTGGACCTGCTCTATTCGGTGAAGAAGCAGTGACGATTGACCGTCGACTCGGGCGATAACTCGATCGGGATGCGCAGACGTTTAAGGAATCGGACGCTCCGGATCGAACACGTCCTCCACCGTGAGCGCAAACGCATCAGCAATCTTGAAGGCCAGAGAGAGCGACGGATCGTGTTTTTCTTTTTCCACTGCGTTGATCGCCTGTCGCGAAACCGCCACTCGTTCGGCCAGGTCAGCCTGGCTCCACTGCCGCTCGGCGCGCAGTACCCGGATACGGTTCTTCACAGGTAACGCATCCTGACGAACGCCTGCGCGATGCCCTGGACCATCAACAGGGCGGGCAGGATCCAGATAGGCGAGATCGCGGGCAGCTCGACAGCACCCTCAAGAAACCCGTAGGTGAATCCGGCAATGCCGACAAGACCTGCGGACCAGAGCGTGGATTCGGTGACGACTTTTTGCTGGACTTCATCCAGAGTCCTGACGAACTCGGTCATGATGTACAGCAGATAGATTGCCGGAATGACGGGAATCAACGATAAACCGACGAGCACAGGCACCGGCAAGTCCATCGACGCATCCAGCAGGTTAATGCCGATGATCGCGACGGTATACACAAGCAGTGTCAGGAACAGCTGCGTCACGTAGCGTTTGAGTGCCGGTTTCACTGTGCGCCCTCCAGAAAATTCGTCAGTGCGGCGTCAAATGCCTCGGGTTGATCCAGCATCACAAAGTGTCGCGAGTTTTCAACCACGGTGAAGTCGACGTTCGACAGGCCCTCGTACATGCCCCGATACACCGACAGCAGCTGTTCGGACGTCATACCGACGAACGCATTGTGCGGCACCAGCACCGTAACCGGTGCTCGAACGGTGTCCAGCAGGTGCGAATAGTTGGTACCAAAGAGCTCGGCCGTTGCCGCAGCAACACTTCGCTGGTCCGACGCTTTGATGTCGTCGAACACCAGCGCCTGTGAATCCGGGCTGGTCGCCTGTCGCGGCAGCCCCTGCCCCATCATGGTCAGGAACTGCGCATGCGACATGCTGTCGAATTGCGCCTTCATGCCGTTGGCCTGCATCGCGGCAAGCTCCTCCGTAATACCGGGCTGAAACAACGCGGGCAGAAACGGCACCGAATCCACGATCAACACGGCACTCACACGCTCGGGCAGCCGGGATGCGATCATGAGAGACAAGACGCCGCCCATGGAGTGGCCGACAAGCCGGACGTTCTTCAGGTCTTGCGATTCAATGAACGCCACGAGCGACGACGCCGCATCGCCGACGAAATTATCGGTCGTCGGCGGCGCGTCGACCCCCGCGAAACCGGCGAGCGTGATCCAGTGAGCCTCGACACCCAACGGCTCTGACAACGCCGCCTTGAAGGCGCTCGGTGATGACGTCAATCCCGGTATAAAGAAAACCTGATCACCGGCGCCCTCGCGGGACACCGTGAACCGTTTGCTCGCATCCAGCGTGTCCGCGGCAGCGGCTGTCGTGAGCAGCGAAAACACGAGCAGCATCAGCGATGCTGTGAACGTAGCCTGGCGAGTAGAGAAGCGTTTCATGAGTTGGCTTACCTGCAAAAATACCTGACAAATTGTAAGGTATACCTGACAAACGGAGTTTGTCAAGAGAACCTGACTTTTTGACAGGTTTAGTTGCATCTCAACCCCGGCGCCGGCGCCTCCTGATCCGTTGAACACGCGCTTTAGGTCGAAAAGCGAACGGCCAACCGTGGCAGGCCCGGACAGCGGATCAGACGAGGCCGCGCGGGTAGACCACCCGCCGACAGCAGGCTACAGCTGCCCTTCTGGCGCGATACGTAAGAACCATGCCAGGAAGCGACGCCAGCCGCCGGACAGGGGCTCACCGGTCTCGATCACCTCGCGGCCGTCGATCGTGGCGTGCCACTCCATCGTTTTGCCGGGCTCTGCGACCACGCGATACGTGGACATCGGCAGACTTTGATCGACGCCCACCGCGATGCGGGATGCGAGCTGAGGCGAGTCGATCAGCAACCCCATTTCGGCGTTGATTTCGATCGAGCGTGGGTCGAGATTGAGCGAACCGACGAACACGTAGCGCCGATCGATGACGATCAGCTTGGTGTGCAGGGTGACTTTTTCAGGCCCTTGCTGGCCGGCGATCACCTGCCCTGCATTGGCCCGTATTTCGTAGAGCTCGACACCGGCCTGGATCACCCGTCGACGATAGCTTGAATACGCGGAGTGCACGGGGATGTGATTGTTGGATGCCAGCGAGTTGGTCACCACGACCACGCGAACACCCTTGTCCGTAATCGCCTGCGTAAAGCCAATGCCGTCTTTACCAGGCACATAGTAGGGCGTGATAAAGATCAGCTCCGACCGCGAGTCGTTAAGAACCTCAGACAGCTCAATAGCGAGCTTGCGATTGTCCATACCCCGAGCCCGCTGCAATTTCTCAGGGTCGTCAGCGATCACCCTCGCCTCGGCCACGAACAGCGGTTCAATGCCCGAAGACAGTCGGTGAATGAGATCGGACGCCAGCGCTTCACGGTAGATCTCGCGAGATTTTTCGGTGAGCTCAATCGCGACACCCGTTGGCGCCAGCTTGCGTTTGTCACTCGCGGATGCCAGCTGGTCCATCGGGATCGCCAGCGAATGATTCCAGTACTGGTCGAAGGACGCAGACACTTCGCGCACAGCGGGCCCGAAGGCGATGACGTCGAAATCCGAAAACACCGCATCGTCTTTTAACTGGAAATATTCGTCGGCGATATTGCGACCACCCACAATCCCGACCACGTTGTCGACGGTGAATGACTTGTTGTGCATGCGGCGATTCGCGCGTCGAAAGTGGCCGATGAAGTTCAGCGCGTGCAGGCCGCGCCGCGAGATCGGGTTAAAGATCCGCACCTGGATATTTGGGTGCTGATTGAGATTCAGCAGGCCGCTGTCCGGCGCTGACGTAAAGACGTCGTCCAACAGAAACCGCACCCGCACACCGCGCTCGGCGGCCCGCCAGAGGGCATCGGAAATCAGCTCCCCGGCTTCGTCGTCCTTCATCAGGAAGTACTGAAGATCGAGAGTGCTTTGTGCGCGGTTGGCCATCTCCAGTCGTGCGCCGAGCGCGTCGAGACCGTTGACCAGAGGAAAAAAGCCGGACGCATCGCCATGAATCTCGGACCAACCCGTCGCCAGTTCGCCCAGCGCCGTTGCCGAGGTGTCATCGATCGCGAAAGAGGCTTCCTTCGGCACGTCGAGCGGTACCGACGCGCAGGCTGCCACATTCGCGACAAGCAACAGCAGAAGACAACGCCGCGCGGGACGCGACCGTTTGACATGTGCTACGGCCATCGCCATCGGTCGGACAACGGTGGACATCACGGGTCGCAACATTCGGTGAGACGGCCGTGAGCTATTGCGAAGCTGTCGGCGGGAAGCCCTCAAGAATGACGGCGACGGCCCGCTTGATATTCTCGGCACTCTTTTCACGGAGGTCGGCCCGGCTCAAGCGCTTGGTGGCATCGGCATGCCAGACCGGGCTTTTCCGCCCAACGTCAAAAATATCAATAGCGAGGCTGCCTTCGACGTAGTCCCTGACGTCGACTTCGGTACGCACCGTGACCGGTGGACGCACAATCCCGTAGTAGTAGCTGTAACCCCATCGCCAGTGCGGCCCGTAGTAGTCGAGAACTTCTCGTTCACGCACATCCATTCGCTCGCGCGCGCCCACGGTGAACGCCACGGCGAAATCGGCATCGTCAGCGTCATCAGTGAACGTGAAGCCCCGCGTCGTCAGTTCCGTGCGGATCGCGGTTTTCAATCGCTTTGCGGCCAGCGGCGAAACGGACCGATCACCCGTCACGACCATCGGATCAGCGCCGAGCCAGGTAAACGTCTGGTACTCGCCAAAAGACTGGGCCGGGTCATAGTCAGTGAAGACCTTTGGCGTTGCAGCGCAGCCCGACAAGACGAAGACACAAAAACAAAACGACAGCGTGGATCGGAGAGTCTTCATTTAAGGCTCCGGTTGTTGTTGGAAGCGTATCGACGGCTGTCATTCTGGAGCCTCGACCGGTGTGGGTAAACCGTTTTCGACAGCGCAACAAAACCCGCATTCGATGCAGCCAATAGCCACCGGGATCAGCCCCTGAAGGAGCAAGCCAGCCAACGCTACAAGCTATCCTTTTTCGTCTGACCAAATGTGTCTCTTGTGCCGGAATCGAACGCTGTTCGGGCCGGTCGGACCCGGAAACCACGGGCGCCAAGCTGCTGACTCGATTGAATTTTTATTGAGAATCACTCGCAGCTGGACTTGGTAGACAGTTGTTATAACCAATTTTCAAAGGTATCCTGTCAGAGGATCGATGCGCGGCATCCAGACGCCCTTTTCGCATCGAGGAGATCGATCTTATGGGCAGCGATAAACGCCTTTACAGAAGTGTTCTGGAGCGCCTTGAAAAACTGATTGACGACGGTGAATACCCGCCCGGCGGGCGATTGCCGCCCGAACGCGTTCTCGCCGAACGTTTCGAGGTCAGCCGACCCACGATTCGTGAAGCCATCATCGCGCTGGAAGCGCTCGGCCGCGTCGAAGTGAAAACCGGGTCCGGCGTGTACGTGTTAACCCGCCCTGCCCACACGAACGGCGTGGATTCGACCATCAGCGCGTTCGAGCTCACCGAAGCAAGAGCGCTCATCGAAGGTGAAGCCGCAGCATTGGCCGCCACGATGATCAGCGATGAGCAACTGCGTGAGCTCGAAATCGCACTTTACGAGATGGCGGACGAATCCGCGGACGGCCGATTGATCTCGGAGCTCGCAGATCAAAAATTCCACCACATTATTTCCGAGGCAACCCGAAACAAGATGGTCTCCTCGGTCATCGATAACCTGTGGCACGTTCGCGATAACTCGCCCGATGTGCACAAGGCGTATCAATCCATTTGTGAAGTCGAACCACAGTCCCGCGTCGACGAACACAGGGAGATCCTTGAAGCGCTGAAACAACGCGATCCGCAGGCAGCAAGAAAAGCCATGCACGCCCACTTCGCGCGCATTCTTAACAAACTGATCGCCGCCAACGAAAAGGCACAGGTTGATGAAATTCGCCGCAAAACCCTGGAGAGCCGAGAGCGCTTCTCTCTGAACCACTTGGCGTCCGGCGGCTAGTCTGCATCTGGCCCAAGTGGCCTTCCACCAACGTTGCACAGACGGTAAGACCGGCTGCGATGAACCGGCGTGCTCAGTTCGTCAGCATCACTTCCTGAACAGAGAAATTGGCGAAGCGCACGACTTCCTCGTCGGGCCGCAGGTTGCCCAGATCCAGTAGCGATCGATAGATGCCCCACTTCGGACGAACAAAATGACTCGCGTCCGTACCGCGCCAAAGATCGAGATCGCTCACGTCGATATCGAAAATCACCTCGTCGTCACGCAGACGTGTAACGATAAAACGAAGTTCACCGGTGTCTGAGAATGCGGCGCGGCAGTAGGCCTCCAACCATTCACCGGTGACCAGGCTCCAGTCTGTCCGGGCCAGGAGCGTCGTTTCCTGCAGCGGGCTGTGTCGAACCTCGATGCCGTCTTCGCCACCGCGCTCCGCCCCCGAGATGGTGAGGATAGGTTGACTGTCGTCACCGCCGACCGCCTTCAGCTGGAAGAAATGCGTGAAGCGGGTGGACACGTCCATGTCCGCGTTGACCTTGAATTTCCAGCGATACACGAAGGTCTCGTTTTCGAAGCCCTTGACCGCCTCTTCGGACTGATCGTAGGTCTTGATCTCGTTGCGCTGCCGGTCGTCGATATCAACTCGATCACGGTCAATATCGATATCGCGGTGAATGATAAAGACAAAGTGATCACCAACCTCTGAGTCGGTCTCTTCATAAATATGTCGGACGCCGGGATGATTCACAGCGTAGAGATCCGGCGCCTCAATGGGGCCGGGCACACGATCACCGCCGAAGGCGCGTATCAGATCGTAGGCGTCGAGGCCGACCATCGGGCCGTCCGCATCCAGGGTACGCGTGGTCAGCACCGTCAATGCCGCCTCATCGACCGGTGGATGACTGACCACCGGCGGAGGAGCAACTGTCGGTGGCGACGTCGGTACCGACACATCCGCAGACGAGCCACCTCCGCAACCGTTCACTGTTGACACCAAAAACAGCACTGGCACTGCAAGCCACGAACCTGTGGCTCGATGACGTGCGCCCTTAATCGTGCGTGTTTTCAAGCGCATAAAAAGTGATCTGGTCGAAGTCAGCTTCATCGCCACTGTCGTTAAGCGTGTAGGCACCCGCCTTGAAATACATCCATTCCTCGGGCACATCGTAGCCGCTGTTTTGCTGCTCCATGTCCACGTAGTTGTGGCCGATGATGGGTCCGGTTTGGTCGCCGCGCCTTACCAGCACATCGATACGTGCGCCCTGTTGCACAATTTCGTAGGAGAAAATCTCGTCAACCGCGATCCCGTTGGGTGGGTTCGAGTCGTCGTCTGGCGCGCGGTCGATGTCATCGTTCAGCGGACCGACGATGGGGAAGTAAATATCGTCACCGTTTCGAATCTCGTGCGCGAGATAGACGAAACCGCGTTCATTCTCAGGGAACTTCCGGTAGTACAACCTCGCGGGCTCGTCGTCCTCCGCATGAATTTGTCCAATGATCACGCGGCCAACCTGGTTGCGATCCCCCGTGTCGGTGACTTTGTTTACGGCCAGCGTGGCGCGCAGGATGCCGTTGCGCCCGCCCGTTGGCAGGCCCGCATCGGGTTGATAACCGAGAACCCAGTTGTTGCGATTAACGCCGCGCGTGCTGACACCGGTGTTGCCACGCCGAAGCATTTCTCGGAGCTCGGACCGGGTGTAGCGCGCCGTCGCAGAGGTCGTGGCGCCGGCGATGGTTGAGCGAAACACCATGCCGCCGTCGGGGCCCGTGTAGAAATACGCATCGCTGAATCCTGTGTCGAGATCGCGCTCACTGGCTTCATCCGCACGCATATCACCGTCGAGATCGGCGGGTGTGTTCAGCTTCCAGCTGAGCAATTCGAAGTTGGCCCCGGGTGTCGCAGCTGGGTCAAGGCCGAAATCCGATGCAGACACGTTTGCGGTTTCGAACACGGCCGTTGGCGAATCGAGTGTGCAGCCGAACGCGGTGCCTTCGACAATCGCGTTATCCGAGTTCAGCGAATTGCCGAAGTTCTCGATACGGATGTAGCGCGCCGGCGTATCGGGGGTGTTATAGCGCTCGAATTGCTGCGTGGTGCCGGAAGACTGCTGGTCTGCGAGCACCGTCTGAAAATTGACTCCATCCTCGGAGGTTTGGATGTTGAATGACGCGCGGCGCTGCTCGCCATTGTGCCAGGCGATTCCAACTTCCCTGACGAGGTAGCGAACGCCGAGATCGAGCGTGAGCGACACGGCATCGCCGGGCGACTCCCAGCGTGAGGCCGAATCCAGGTTGTCATCCACAGCGAGGGCCGGTCCATTGCCGGCAAGACTCTGCCCGTTATCGGCAGCGGCAACAACATTGATCAGCTGGCTGCCAGAGCAGCTGGTTGCTGCGACCGGCGGATCGGGCGGGCTCGCAGTCGGCGGCGACGGCGTCACCGTATTGGCAGAACCACCGCCGCCACAGGCCGATAGCAATACGCAGGCGGCCGAGAGAGCGACGGCGCTGACGCTACGCATCACGGGACGTTTGTAAGCGTACGCACGCAGGCCGTTATCGCCGCTTCGCCGGATCAACCGGACCCGACAACTGAATTCGGCGAAACGCAACCGAGGTGTAGTCGCCGTTTGCCTTGTCGGTTTCCCAGTCACCCGTGCCCGCGCAGCCGGCATACCAGACACCGTCCTGGTCTTTCGTGCTGCATTGGTTGTAGGCACCGGCTTTGAAGTACATGGCGTCGCCCGAATAGCCTTTCGGGTTGTCCTGCTCGTCCACGTTGCCGTAGGCATCGACGTTGTCAGACAAGTCGATTGTGTAGGTGACAGTGCGTGATGGATCCGCTGTCCTGAATGTCAGGTGCATCACGCTGCCGTAGACATTGACGTTGTAGTTGAATAATTGGCCGAGCGCGATGCCCTGCTC
Source organism: Pseudomonadota bacterium (assembly GCA_038747355.1). Classification (GTDB taxonomy): domain Bacteria; phylum Pseudomonadota; class Gammaproteobacteria; order Steroidobacterales; family Woeseiaceae; genus UBA1847. The sequence continues at coordinate 20,961 of JBCDJX010000048.1, forward strand.
GCCCGGATCTTCCGGGTTTTCCCAGGTGTTGCCCCAGACGGGATACGCAATATCCGTTCGGTCCGGGTTTTCCCGGGACAGGTTTCTTTCGTAGGTCCAGAAAACCGAACCAGTCTCGTGGTCCGGCCACTTCTTGTAGTAGATCTTTAGCGGCTCATTGCCCCAGCCGAAGCCTCTGCCCTTGTTGATGACGTCCTGATCCTTGATTGCGTGGATCTGACCGACGACCACCGAAAATGCCGGCTTTTTCGACGCGTTCTTCGCGTTTCGAGCTACGTGCAGCACGCGGAGTGTCGCCTCCATCTGGCCACCGATATCCGCAAAGGATCGCGCCGAGGAATGCGCGCGCAGTGCGAAATTGTTGCGCGGATCATGCGTGCCTATCCTGGTGTTCTTGCCACGAAACATCTGCCGCAACTCACTGCGGGTGTTGGTTGAATTCGCCGTGGTTTGCGCTTTGTTCGGTGCAGTAAACACCAGGAAACCGTTCTCATCGAGATGGAAGAAATTGGGATGTTCGTAGTCGTGGATCGCGCCAACATCGACTTCGTCGACCTTGCCGTCGCGGTTGTCGTCGAGCGGCAAGGTCACCTTCCAGAATCGCAAATCGAACTTGTCGGCCGGCACCTCGGCCTTGACCACGGGCAGTGCCATCGTGGTCAGCGCCAACGTCATCACTAGTCGTCGCATCGCCAGAGATCCTCGCCGTCAGAACCGAATACGCGCGCCGAGGAAGTAACGAGGTCCATACGACAACGCCTGGTAGACGTTGCCGTCGATGGCACGGTAGTCAATTCGGGCTTCGTCCAGAATATTCTTGCCTTCGAGTGTGAAATCGACGTTGTCGAAGGCCCGGTAACGCACCTTCAGATCAACCCGCTGGTTCGTGTTGGTGTACCGAATCCGACCCTGAGTGTCGCGGATGAACTGCTGGAAGTACTGCGAACGCGTTTTGTAGAACATCTCGATATTCCACTTGTCGTTTTCCCAGTACACCTGTGTGGTACTCACGTGCTTTGACAGGCCAAAGAGGTTGGCCGGCGGAATAATGCCGATCAGCGGTGTCGACGTGAATTGCCCGGAGTTTTCATTGAAATCCAATTGGATACCGTCACCGCCATTCTGGTCTTCGAACTCGAAGTCAGAGTCGGCGTAGTTGTAACTCAACTTCCCACCAAAACCGCTCAGGAATCCCGGCAAATAGTCGAAGGAATGCGCCAAGGAAATTTCGAGACCCGTTAGGCTGCTTTTGTTGTCGCTGATCTGTGTCGTCTCAACGAGGCCCTCAGCTGGGTTGCCGTCAAGCGTGAAAGTTTCCAACTGCGCAACCGTTTCAAAGGCGCCGTTGAATTCTTTCCAGTAGATCGCCGCGGCGACAAGCGTGTCCTCATTTGGATACCACTCCAAACCCAGATCAACGTTCGTGGACAGAATAGGCCGAAGGTAGGGGTTACCCGTTGCGGTAATGCCGCTCACCGCCTGGTCCAGCGTGCCAAAGGGCGAGTCCTCATCATTCGACTGTACCGCTCGGCCGTTGCCGAAAGCGTTCGGATCAGGGCGAGACATCCCTCTAAAAATGCCGCCTCGCAGGATCAGGTCATCATCCAGATCCATGATCAATGTCAGACTCGGTAGCAGCTCCTCGTAGCTGCTCTCTTGCGTGTCCGTATCGGTAAAGCCGGCACTGGTGTCTTCGGTGACCACAAAGCCCTCGGTGACTTCCTCGACGGTTATCGGCCGCCGATAGCCGACGGACGTAATGTCGGTCTCGACGTAGCGAACGCCGAAGTTACCCCGGATCGGACGGCCCGCCCATTCGGTCTCGAAATCCGCCTGCAGATAGACTGCCAGCGTGTCTTCCGTGACATCGTTGGTGCCGGACGTGATGCCGTTCTGGAACTGAATACCGGAAATGCCACCGTAGTTCCTCAGCCAGGCGTTTGCGGCGCAATTGTAGTCAAACGTCGCGAAGCGGCTCACCGACGTACCGCTGCTCGCATTTGTAATAAGCTCTCCATCGCGAACGTTCGACAGGAAGCCAGACTCCGGAAAACTCTGGTCCGCACAGGACAGCACATCAGCGAGTCTCGCATCGGTCACCGCATTGTCAGCGGTACCGTTGGGTGTTAACAGGTCTTCATCCTCAAACAGACTTTGACCCTCCTCATCGCGCAGCCCACCTCGGGTGAAGTACTCCAGACTGGAGCTGCGAACACCGGCTTTTACCGTGTGTATTGAGCCGGAACCACGATTCCAGACCAGGTCTGCACGTAAGGCATCCAACGTGTTGTCACGAATGATCTGACGCGCACGAATTCGCGCACGGTTTCTCGCATTGAAGTAACTTGGATCAGTCACTTCGAATCCATTTCCGCCATCGTTAAGAATCGTCGCGCTGGGGGCAACGTTATTACCGCGATTGGTGTCCAGCCTAACCGTGAAGTCATCGGCGTTGCCGCCCATCAGGTTATCGTCGGTGGCACCCAGCCTAAGCTCAACATCCGTCTCGGTACGAATGGTTTCAGACGATGCGTAGTCGACGCTCAGGCTGACATTGTCGGCGAAGGCGTAGTCGAAGTTGATACCAAAACCCTCGTACTCTTCGAAACGCTGAAAATCGGTGGTGTACGTCTGAATGGTGGTCTCGGATGTTGAGGAAAAGACCACGCCGGTTGTCGGATCGGAGGTCAGCGCCGAGATATCCTCTTGCGTACTTCCCCACTGCAGGTCCTTGCGGAGTTCCTGCTGGTCACGTTCAGAGAACTGGTAATCCAAATTTATGTCCAGACGGTCGTTGGGCTGCAACTGAAAGGCGGCAAAAATCGCCTCTCGCTCATCGTTGGTCGTGTTCTGACGATAGCGATGATCGCGAGGAATGTAGGCAAACGGTATATCGCTAACACTGTCGTACGCCGGATTTCCATCAATCAAGGTCTGAATCTCATCATTGCTGACATCGGCCAGCTCAGGATCGCAGCGGCCGGAGGTGTCCGTTGGCAGCGCGTTGGCATCGAATGACGTCAGTTCGCAGGCTTCCAGGCGGCCGCCACCGGAAGTTGTCTGATACTCCTGCTCGGGATTGGTTTCATCCCTCATCTGAAGACCGACAGAAAGACCGAAGCGTGCCCCGTTGTCGAAATCGAACTGGTCGATGTAGGCGACGGTAGCGCGGGATCCGTAGTCCTGACCGCCCAGAATATTGGTCTCATCAGGGCTCTGTGCCAGTTTCACGTTGGTCTGCAGCAAGCGCTTGCCGACGTCCAGCGGTCGCTTCGTGCTGAGGTGGACCTGGCCACTAACGGCACCTTCGATGTATTCCGCCGACTGCGTCTTGTGAATCGCAACCTGATTAAACATCTCGGACGGGAAAATGCTGAAGTTTACGGCGCGGTTACCACCGCCATTGGTTGCCTCACGGCCATTGATAACAGTCGTCCCCAGAAACGGCCCAAGACCTCGAACCGACAGTTCGGTGGCTCCGCCGTTCTCACGGTGTGATGTCGCGCCGGTAATCGTCTCAAGTGCGGCGCCAATCGACAGAGCGGGGATGTCACCGATTTCTTCTGCCGAAAGACCGTCGACAATTTGAGTTGCGTTGCGTTTGAGCTGAATCGAGCGCTGTATCGTGTCTCTGGAACCGATAACAACCACTTCCTCAAGCGTATCCTCCGCAGTGTTCGACTGATCGTCGTCCTGCGCGACAGCCATTGACTGTACCGCAAACACCAGCCCGAATATCAACAGTGCACTCGCTTTGTGAGTTCGAAACATCATTATTCCTCCACTCCGACGGTAGCCTCGGAGGTACTTGAGTTATACGGCGACGCAGCGTTATCGGTATCGAGCGAATCGCCTTCCAAGTACGACTCAAAGTCGTCAGAGAAGACTTCCGTTGTGCCCGCCGTGTCGGAGTAAATCGCCAGTTCGTCCACGCTGAATATGCCGGTCGCCTCACGGACTCCACCGTTGTCACCGAAACGGAAGGCCACGTGCGTCACGCCACCCGTCGAGTTGTTGTCGGGTGTGTATGGCGCGAGGCTGACGCCATCGACCGTAATGGTGACTTCCGGAAGCATCGCGGTGTCGCCGCCGGGATACGCCCAGGCCACCTGCACATCCATGAACGCGTCGAGCGTGTGCGGCAACGTCGACGTATCGATACTGCCCGGGCTTCTGACGCCGAAGCTGTCATCACGGATTCGGAAGTCGAGGATGGCGCCGTCATTGTTGGTCGCTGAGTTGAACAGCGTGATAAAGGCATCGCCATTGCCCAGCGCATCGTCCAGCCGCTTCACCGAGACGTTCAGGCGGCCGGCCGCCAGCGGACCGTCGCTGTCCAGCGCGTATCGCAACTCACCGGTGTCACCGGGGTCGGTGTCGATGATCTCGGCAACCTTGTTTCCCGGCGTGCCGGGACCGCCAGCCACATCGGGCTCGGCGCCCACAGTGGCCTCGGAGGTGCTCGAGTTGTACGGCGACGCAGCGTTGTCCGTGTCCAGCGAGTCACCAACGAGATACGACTCGAAGTCATCCGAGAACACGCCGGTCATGCCGTCCACGTCGGAGAAGATGGCTA
>JBCDJX010000049.1:0-25457 GCA_038747355.1 Pseudomonadota bacterium
CCCTGGGCCGCTCACGCCAGCCTGCAAAGCATCGTGCCAACGACCACCGTGCGCCTGCTGATCCCGGAACTCCGAAAAATCGTCGGTCGACTCGCGGACCGTCAGCCTGTCGAACCGATTGCGCAAAGCGCTCGACTCGGGCACGCGCCGATGCCCTACGCCGATCCGGAACCGCGACTTCTGCACTGATTCCGAGACCCGTCCGGCGCTCCCCGAAGCAGTGGAGAGCTGACTGTATCGACTTGTAACCATTGGGGTTTTGCACGTCTTCGCGCCGCCGAGACCGCCTAAACTGCGGCTTTGGCACGTCGCGTCGGAGTCCCCTCTGCCATGGTCGACCAGGAACTCACCCGGGAAATCTCCCTGTCACAGATCTTCGGGTTTTTTGGCTCAATACTCGGGCCTGAGAAAGACTACTACTCCCTGGCGCTGATTTACGGCATCGGCATCAGCCTGCTGTCGCTCGCGCTGCCGATTTCGGTGCAGATGGTCGTCAACACCGTCGCCAATACCGGACTCACGACGCCACTGCTCGTGTTGTCCGTGTCGCTGTTCTTCCTGCTGCTGCTCTCAGGTGTCTTGAACGCCTTGCGTATCCACCTGATGGACCTCTTTGGCCGTCGCTTTTACGCCCGTATGGTGTCGGAGATTGCCCTGCGATCGATCTATGCCCTGAACCCGTTTTTCCAGGACTACAACAAGGGCTCCCTGTTCAATCGCTACTTCGACATCCTGATCGTGAAGAAAGCGGTGCCGCAGCTGCTGGTCGGCGGCTTCACCATCATGCTGCAGGCGGCTGTCGGCTTCGTGCTGGTCTCGATGTATCACCCGCTGTTTTTGGGCTTCAACCTGATGATCATCCTGCTGATCTGGGTGATCTGGCTGATCTGGGGTGGTCGCGCCATTCGCAGCGCTGTTGAGGTTTCACACAAAAAACACGCGACAGCGGCGTGGCTTGAAGGCCTCGGTGCGTCGAACGGCTTTTTCAAATCGGAACGGCATATCGCGGAAGCGCTGGATCGAACCGACGAGGTGACCGGCGAGTACATGGCGAAACATGAAAAGCACTTTCGCCACTACTTCTCGCAGACGCTGTGTTTCCTGTTCCTGTACGCCGCGGCCAGCGCCAGCCTGCTCGGTCTCGGCGGCTGGCTGGTGATCCAGGGTGAACTCTCGCTCGGTCAGCTGGTAGCGGCGGAGCTGGTCCTCGCCGCGACCTTCTTCGGCCTGTCGCAATTCGGTACCTACCTCGCCCATTTCTACGAAGTGTGCGCGGCGCTCGATGAGCTCTCCTTGTTCTACAATGTCGAACAGGAAGCCTCGGAGAATCGCTCGATCACAGTAACGGACGGTTCCACGCTGGCTTCCGATCTCGCGTTCGTTAACGCACGAGGCGACGCGCGCGGCCAGCCAACCACGCTGAACTTCACCATTCCGAACAACGCCCGGGTGCTCGGTCTCGCAGAAACCCACGGTGTCCAGCGAGAGCTGACGAACTTCCTGAAGCGGCACATCAATCCGGCGAGCGGTTACGTCACGCTGGGTGGCCACGACATCATGGCGATACCGGTTCATGAGCTGCGCCAGCACATCATCGTGCTTGATCGTCCAAACGCGATCGAGATGACCATTCGCGAGTACCTCGAATTGAGCGCAGATGACGCTTACCACGGTCGAATCATGGAGGTTATCGATCTCGTTGGCCTGGGTAACGCGATATCGCAGTTCGACAAGGGTCTCGATACCCGCATCGCGGCAACCGGCTGGCCGTTTACGATCACGGAGTCGATGCAACTCAAGCTCGCCGCCGCGATCATCGCCAACCCGGTCGTGCTGGTACTCGGCCAACTGTTCGATGCGATTCCCGATGATGCGCTGATGCGCTCATTTGCCGCACTGCAGGAAGACAAGCGAACCACCGTCATCTACTTCTCTGCCAGGCCGCGTGATCTCGACTTCGATCAGTACCTGTTCCTTGGTCACGAGGAGCAGGAGTTGCACAAAGACTACGACGCGTTTTGCCGGGCAAGCGGCAGCGAGTTGTGCGACGACGTTATTCCCCAGACCCAGCCGGTGTAAGCATGTCGCAACGACCGGAGGACCTCGCACGATTCAAGACGCTGGAGCGCCAACAGACGCCACGGATCATGCGCGTCGTCGGCCGACTGCTTGGCCTCGGCGTGATCTGCGCTGCAGCCTTTCTGATATTCGTTCCCTGGGTGCAGACCACCAGCGGCTTCGGCCTGGTCACCGCGCTGAACCCGAACGATCGCCTGCAGGAGATCAATGCGTTGGTTCCCGGACGCATCCAGGAATGGTACGTGCAGGACGGCAGCCATGTTGAAGTCGGTGACCCGATCGTGCGCATCGCCGACGTCGACTCGCAGTTGCTGGCCAGGCTCGAGGCTGAACGCAACCAGGTAGTCGCAAAACTCGCGGCCGCCGAGACAGCCGTCCAGACGGCCGAAATCGACCGGCGCCGCATGAAAGACCTGTTCGACCAGGGTCTGGCCTCGCAACGGGAGTACGAGCAGGCATCGATTCGGGTTGAGGAACTGAGGACGCGTGTCGCCGAGGCGGCCGCTGAAATCAGCCGGGTCGATGTCAACCTGTCTCGCCAGTCCGTGCAGATTGTGCGTGCCCCGCGCGACGGCGTGATCTTGCGCGTCTTCGCCGGCGACGCCGCGACCTTCGTCCGGGCCGGCGACGTGGTTGCCACCTTTGTGCCGGATAACGCAACTCGCGCCGTGGAGATTTTCATCGACGGGCGCGATGTCGCCCTCGTTCGGCCCGGTGCGAAAGTGCGTCTGCACTTCGAGGGTTGGCCGGTTGTCCAGTTCAGCGGCTGGCCGTCGAAAGCGGTGGGTACCTTCGGCGGTGTCGTGATTGCCGTGGATCCCTCTGCCGATACGAACGGGCGCTTCCGCGTTCTGGTCAACGAAGACACGACAGACCCGAATCCGTGGCCGGACGATCGATTCGTGCGCTTCGGATCCAATGCCCGTGGATGGGTGTTGCTGGAGCAGGTACCGGTGGGTTACGAGCTGTGGCGACGCATGAACAATTTCCCGGCGGAACTGCCTGTCGGCGCGCGCGCCAACGCGTCCAGCAACGCGAGCCGATAGCAGGATGCGACGTTTCGCTGTTGCGCTGGTGATCGCACTCGCACCCGCTGCCGTGTCGGCCGCGCCGGCAACGCTGAATGTGGACGCACTGCTCGAAGCCAGTGCGCGCCACTACCCGACCATTCTTCGCAGTCTGGCGATGCAGAACGAGGCGCGCGCGAAAGCGGTTGAGGCGGACGGCGCCTTCGACCTGGTCTTCGAAGCCGAAGCCGTATCCCGAGCCACCGGCTTTTACGATGGCACGGCGTTGAGCGGCACCGTCACGCAACGACTGGGCAACCTTGGTGCGTCGGTGTATGCAGGCTACAAGCTGTCGAACGGGACCTTCCCGATCTACGAGGACGTTCGGTTCACGAACACCGGTGGCGCCGTCCGGGTCGGAGCCCTGTTCTCCCTGATGCGGGACCGGGACATTGATCCGCAGAGGTTCGGCCGCAGCGATGCGATGCTAAACATGCGCGAAGCCGAACTAAACGTTCTGCTAACGCGCATCGGTGTGCAGCAGCGGGCCCTGCTCTCGTACTGGCAGTGGGTCACTTTAGGCTACCAGCTGCGTGTCTATCGCAACCTGCTGCGCATCGCCGAGGAGCGCAACCAGGGACTCGAGGAACAGATCCGCCAGGGCGCACTCGCGCGCATTTTTCTCACGGAAAATGCACAGAACATCACGCGCCGACAGACACTGGTGACCATTGCGCAGCGTGATCTGGCGATAGCGGCGAATTCCCTGTCGCTGTTTTATCGCGATGACAACGGCGAGCCAGTAACACCGGTGGAGACACAGCTCCCACCGGGCGTGCAGATTCGCCAGATCGACCAGATGCCGTTGAACGAATCACTGGCGCTGACCGAGGCCATCGAAACCCGCCCCGAGCTTGCCCTTTTGCGAAATGCGATCGAGCGGGAATCCAAGCGCCTCGCACTCCGCGAGAATGCGCTGAAGCCGAGGCTGGACCTCGCCGTTGAAGTCCAGGAAGGCGGCCTGGGTGCGATCGCGGAAGGCGGCCCGTCGCGCGATACGGCGGACACCGTGGTCGGCGTGACCTTCTCCGTACCGCTGCAGCGGCGCGAAGCGCGCGGCAAGATCGACCGCTCCCGCGCCAACCTCGATGCAAGAAGAGCTGAGCAGCAGCTGCGCGAGGAACAGATTCGCGTGGAGGTGCGCAATCTCATCGTTGACTTGCGCGTTGCGCGCGAGCTGCTGTCGCTCGCCGCGCAGGAAGTTCAGCAGTCAGAGTTGCTACGCGCGTCGGAGCGACGCCGATTCGAGAGCGGCGCGAGCGATTTTTTCCTCGTCAATCTGCGTGAAGAAGCGGCTGCCGATGCCCGCATAAAGCTGCTCGACGCCGAGTTCAAGACACGCGCAGCGCGTGCCAACCTGGACGCCGCAACGGTAAACCTGGAACGCCTGGGGCTCTAGATCCGGTCAGGCGCTCTTGCTGGCAGGCGCCTCGCTGTCAACAAACGCTCGCTCGATAACGAAGTCGCCGCGCACACCCTGCGACGGTGACCCCTTGAAGCCGAGCTGCTCCAGGGCGGCTTCGGTATCGCGCAACATGGCCATGCTGCCGCAGATCATGCCGCGATCGGTCGCCGGATCCAGGGGCGGAATGCCCAGGTCTTCGCAGAGCTTACCGGACAGCATCAACGCCGGGATGCGCTCGCTGTGTTCGAACGGCTCGCGCGTGACGGTCGGGTAGTAGAGCAACTGCTCGCTGATCATCTCGCCGAGGAATTCGTGTTCCGGCAGTTCCCGGGTTATGAAATCCCGGTAGGCGAGATCGTTCACCCGGCGGACACCGTGGATAACGATCACCTGTTCGAAGCGCTCGAAGGTCTCCGGATCCTGAATCACGCTCATGAACGGTGCCAGACCGGTTCCGGTTGCGAACAGGAACAGGCGTTTTCCATCGTTCAGGTCGTCGATGACCAGCGTGCCGACCGGTTTCGCACTGACCACCACCTCGTCACCCACGGCAATGTTCTGCAGCTTCGAGGTCAACGCGCCGTCTTGCACCTTGATGCTGAAGAACTCGAGATGTTCTTCGTAATTCGGGCTGGCGATGCTGTAGGCCCGCACCAGCGGCTTCTTGTCGAGCTGCAGTCCGATCATGATGAACTGGCCGTTACGAAACCGGAATCCGGGATCACGGGTGGTTTTGAAGCTGAATAACTTGTCGTTCCAGTGGTGGACAGACAGAACGCGTTCGGTGCGTAGTGCTGGCATGCTGATCTCGGTACTTATTTAATGCGAACGATAGTCATTCGCGTTTGGCTTAGCAAATCGGATTGCCGTCTTTACAGCGCGATCCCGCGGTGACAGCCGGGGGTCTGCGCGCGATTATGACAGTAGTCGTGACTTGCGCAATCAAATCGCCCGCGTTTCGACGACGAACCGCCGGGCTATCGACGGGCGACCAGCAAACCGGGTGATGTCGATGCGTCGATAATGCCGCGAATTTGCTCAGACAAATCCCCGAAGAAGGACCTTGCAGGCGACGTGGGTCGCCAGACCAGCGCATGGTTTCGGTAACTGCGCAGACCTTCGATATCGGCGATCACAAGATCGGCGCGATCTCGAATTTCGGACTCCACGTACAAGGCTGGCAAAAAGGCGATGCCCATGCCCAGTACCACCATCTGCCGCAGGGTATCCAGGCTGGTGCCTTCGTAGTCGCGCAGTAACTCTGCGCCTAGGCGTTCGCAGAGATCGATGATTTGCCGGTGCAGCAGATGGTTTTCACCGATCGTCAGGACCTTTTCGCCGATCAGGTCGGAGCGGTTAACTCGCGCCTTGTTGGCCAGGCGGTGATCCTTTGCCATCGCCAGGACCAACGGTTCACGAAACAGGGGACTCACCACCAAGCCGCTGGAATGCACGGGCTCGGTCGTGAGGATCACGTCGTGATTGGCTCGTTTTAACTCGTCTTCGAGCTCACGAGGTGGCGCCTCGCGAACGTACAGTTTGAGTCCTGCATGGCTGGCGTGAATGGTCGGCAGAATCCGTGGCAACAGATACGGTCCGAGCGTGGGCGTGACGCCGAGCCGGTAGGTGCCCTCCACGCCCGCCGATAGCGCGGACGCGCGCTCGCTGAAGCCCTGGACCTCCTCGAGGATGCGTCGTGCGCCCGGCAAAAGGTCTCGACCGGCGCTGGATACGGTCGTGCCGCGACGGGAACGCTCCAGTAACTGCGTTTCCAGGGTGTGCTCGAGTGTCGCGATCTGCGAGGTCAGTGTGGGCTGCGTGACGCCCAGTCTCTCGGCAGCCCGACGAAAGCTGCCGTGATCCGCAACCGCCAGAAAGTACTTGATCTGTCGGAGACTGATGCGATCCCAGTCCGGCATAAGGTCCCGCGAATTCTAATGATAGATAAATATTATCACTGAACCTTAAAAGATATCGAATTCTTATCACTAAACTGCAAGCGTTGGTCGGGCGCCCGACGGAGTCGTCGAAACCCGGTCCGTTCAGCGGGGAGCGTGACAATGCAAAACATCTTGAAAGGCGTGCTGGATTTTCAGCAAGGGGCGTACCGCGATCACGCCTCGTTGTTTACCGCGCTCGCACACGGTCAAAGCCCGGACGTGATGTTCATTGGCTGTGCCGATTCGCGCGTTGACCCGAACGCGTTGACGCAGAGCCTTCCCGGTGAGCTGTTCGTCTGTCGCAACGCCGGCAATATCGTACCGCCGCACTCGCACCACGCCTGCGGCGAAACGGCCTCTCTCGAGTACGCCCTCGCCGTTCTCGGCGTGTCGCACATCATCGTCTGTGGTCATTCGGACTGTGGCGCGATGAAAGGTGCATTGAATCCCGATGCGCTGCACGACCTGCCACACGTGCATGACTGGATCGATCACTCCAGGGCGGCCGTTGAGGCGGTTCGTGCGGTGAAGGGCAAGGCAGATATCGAAGACCTCGACGCCGTCATCGAACAAAATATCATCCTGCAACTGCAGCACATCCGCACGCATCCGGTCGCCGCTGCGCGAATCGCCGGTGGTCAACTGACACTGCATGGCTGGGTCTTCGACATTGGCTCCGGCACCGTTATCGCCTACGACGATCACAGCAACGGGTTTTTGCCCATCGCTGAACGCTATGCCGATCTGTCGGCGACGGCCGCCGCGTCGAGTTGATCCGCCAGACAGTCCGAGACTAAAACCCAAACAGCGTGGCGCAGTTAGGCTAGACTGCGCCTCAACTTAACTTTCACCCAGCCAACCCCTGGTTCGGTAGTGCCGGCCCCGGGCGAGGCGCGCGTTGTTTAAGCGCCGCAGCAGACACTAAGGAACCGCTTCATGAGCCAGGCCAAGCAAGGCGACACCGTAAAAATTCACTACAAGGGCACCCTCGACGACGGCTCCGAATTCGACAGCTCTGAAGGCCGGGAACCCCTGGAATTCGAGCTTGGCAGTGGCCAGGTCATTCCCGGTTTTGACAACGCCGTCGACGGTATGGCGGTGGGTGACAGCAAGAACGTGCGTATCGAGTCCGCGGATGCCTACGGCGAGCGCCATGAACAACTCATCCAGGACGTGCCGCGAACGGCGCTGCCCCCTGAAATGGAGCCGGAGGTTGGCATGGCGCTGCAGAGCCAGGCACCGGACGGCCAGGTCATGAACCTCGTCGTCACTGCGGTGACCGACGAGAGCATCACCGTCGATGCTAATCATCCACTCGCCGGCCAGGCACTGACCTTCGACATCGAGCTTGTCGCCATCGCCTGAGCGTCAACTACACCAGCGTCAGCGCCACGGCGAAACACAGCACGGCCAGCAGCGAACAGCCTGTCCGCAGGGTGTTCAAGCGCGTCCAGCGCTCCAGGTAGCGACCCCAGACGGTGATCGCCTCGGGCGCACTCGGATCGACGGCAGCGAGTTCGTTGTTCAGCGGTACATTGCCTCGCACGGTCACCAGGAAGGTCCCGATGAGGTAGAGCACCGCACCGAGATCGGTCAGCCGATCCGGCATACTGCCTGCCCCTCCCAGATTGATAATCAGCAGCACCACTGACAGTGCCGCTGTCGCCATAAAGGTGCCGATGAACGAGAGGTTAATGACCACGACGTTGATCGACTGCATCGCGGCTATGCCGCTGGACGGCTCAAGCTTTGCCAGCGACGGCATGATGAAGCTCGAGAATACGAACAGGCCGCCGCCAATGATCGCGGCGCCAAGCAGCGTGCTGATGACGAGCAGTTGGTCTATCGAAAGCATGGGACTTACTCCGTAGTGACGGGTTGCTGGAGGCCCGAAGGCCTCCGCCGGGGCATCAGGCGGCTGTGTTCCAGACGCCGGAGGCTGCGACCGCGCGCGCGAAGTCCGCAAAGTCACGCGGCTTGCGACCCAGCGCGCGTTGCACGCCGTCGGTGAGATGCGCGTTGCGACCGTCTAGAACAGTGGCGAACAGGTAATCCAGCATCCACACGACCTCTTTTGGCGCACCTGACTCCGCGACGCCATTGACGAAACCCTCGTGCGGTACCGTCTGGAAACGCACGGTTCGCCCCGTCGCGACTGACAGGTCAGTGGCGATATCTTCAAATGTCATCAGCCGGGGCCCGGTGACCTCGTAGACCTCTCCCTGGTGACCGTCTTCAGTCAATGCGGCAAAGGCCACATCGGCAATATCGTCAACGTCGACAAACGGCTCGGGGACGTCACTGGCCGGTAATGTGATGGTGCCGGCGAGCACCATGTCGATGAAGGCGCCTTCCGAGAAATTCTGGTGGAACCAGCTGGCGCGGACGATCGTCCATTCCAGCCCGCTGCCCTGGACGATGGCTTCGCAAGCCTGTGCTTCTTCTTCGCCTCGGCCGGACAACAGGACGAGTCGTCGGACGCCCTTGGCCCTGGCCAGGTCAACCAGCGCCTGTATCGCGTCCGTAGCACCCGGCATGGCGAGGTCCGGCGAATACGTGATGTAGACAGCGTCAATACCGTCAAGCGCTGTGTCCCAGGTCGACTCGTTATCCCAGTCGAATGACGGCGACGCGGATCGAGATCCAACGCGAACCGGCAGGCCGGCCCGCTTGAACTGGGCAACAACGCGTTTTCCGGTCTTGCCGGTGCCGCCAATAACCAATGTGTTTAAGTCCTGCATGATGTGCTCCTCGGTTCATGAAATCGTGGAGCTATCTTCGCGCTTGATCATCGGCGCATCTTGACGTGACGCGCCGGAGTTTTGACACAACGCGACACTCGGCAACGGCCCGTCAATCGGCGCTGGCGGAGACCTCGAGCCGATAGGAGCGCGGCGTTTGGCCCGCCCAACGCTTGAAGGCCCGGTTGAACGCGCTCTGTTCCGAGAAACCGGTCAAAAACGCCACCTCGGCCAGCGGATACGCGTAATCGGCCAGCAAACGTTCAGCGAGCTCTCGACGAGCACCGTCGACGAGGGACTGGAACGACACACCGTCGTCCGACAATCGCCGCTGCAACGTGCGCCCGCTCATGCCCAGTTGCGACGCAATGTCCGTCATCTTCGGCACACCCTGGCTCAGCGCCCTCGAGACTTCGTTACGCACCCTTCGATCCAGTGGTGCCTCGTCGTCGAACTGAGCCACCACACCGTCCATGTGCGCATCAAAGAAACTCGACAAGCCGGGATCGCCGACCTTGTTGGCCGCCAGCACCTGCGCTTTCGACATGAGCAAGGCGTCCTTGTCGCTGCCGAATGTCACCGGACAGCCGAAAAAAGCCTCATGCACGTCGGAACGTCCCGGCCCATCGTGTTTGAAATAAACATGCCGCAGACGGAACGGCAGCGAACACGACTCTGCCGAGATCGTCGCGATGCTGGCAAGGTCCGCTTCGCAGGAAAGCCGGCGTCCCAGCACGCGTTCACCGTCGCGATTCAGGTGAAGGTACACGTCGTCCTCGGCCACCTTTGGCTGGTACGTGCTGACGCTGGTCAGTACACGTGCGTACCGCTCCGCCCTCTCGTAGGAGCCCAACAGGTTGGGGGCTGCTTTCCACGCGAGACCGATCGCGCCGTAGTCGTCAAGACGCATCGACGCACCCGCACGCAGCGGCAAATCCACCGACGGGGACTCCAACTGCGCGAGTTGTTCGAAAAAGCGGTAATAGTCCTCCTCCGACACCATCACTTTCGGGTCTACGGGCGCCTGCGGGTCGATACCAATCGACCGAAGCACCGCATGCTTGTCGTGTGCATCATCGACGACACTCAGAACTTTGTGCACGAACAGTGAGGTCAGTTGGCCCACGACGAGTCCTCCAGGCAGTACGTCAGCGCATCGCCGGTCTGCGGATGACGAAACCCGAGTTCCACGGCCTTTAGCTGGAGGTCCGGCTCTCCGTCATGGCCGCGACCGTACAAACGATCACCGACCACCGGGAAACCCAGCTCCGCCAGGTGGCGACGCACCTGGTGCTTTCGGCCAGTTTCAATCCGAACGTCAACAAGCGAGAGTTCGCCGTTGATCGTCACTCGACGAAACCGGCTGTTAGCGGTTTTACCGTCCAGCGGCGTATCCACGAACACCGACTCCTCCGGAAAGGTGCCGTGAACGCGAACCCGATACCGCTTGGTGACTTCGCGTTCACGGAACTGCCGCGACAACTCCGCCGCCGACTGCCTTCCGTGGGCAAGGACCATGAGCCCCGACGCGGCACGGTCGAGCCGATGCACGGTCAACGCCGATCGATCCAGGCGCCGTTCCGCACAGCGAACCACGGTGCAATGATCGCCCCACTTGGATCCCTGCGAGCGCAGACCGTAAGGCTTGTTCCAGACCGAAAAACAGCTGCCGTCGTCAACCAACTCGGGCTCGACGGCGGTCTCTGCCAGCACGTTCGCATCGAAATACAGATGCAGCTCATCACCCGCCCGCAGACGGCGCTTCACGCGACGCAGACGCTGAGTCTTCCGACCACGCGTGATCCAGACGGCGCCCTTGTTCATCGCGTCTTTGACGGTACTGCGGGACAGGCCGCTGTCCTCGCTCAGCAGATCAACGCAGCTGCGATCGGCGTCCTCGACCACGACATGACGTTGCAGCGGCGTCGAATCCGGCATCGCACTCACGAGATCAGCTGCGGTGCCGTTGGAAGACCGCCATGCCTCGACCCGAGGCGTAAATGGCTTCGCCGACGCGTCGACAATACGGACGACGGTCGATGTGGCCACGGCAATACACGTCGTAGAGCTGGTAGATGCAGT
The DNA here is from genome assembly GCA_038747355.1 of Pseudomonadota bacterium. Classification (GTDB taxonomy): domain Bacteria; phylum Pseudomonadota; class Gammaproteobacteria; order Steroidobacterales; family Woeseiaceae; genus UBA1847. Next base: position 11,315 of record JBCDJX010000049.1, read on the forward strand.
CTTCAATCTGGGCGGCGGTCACAGCAGCTTTCCCGGTGTCGACGATGCTCACTGGTGTACCACAGGATGGCAGAACGAAACAGTCTGCCGCTTTGCCAGTACACTCCGCGTTCACACAGCGGGAGACGGGAATGCTGGACGGATTGCGGATCATCGAAATTGAAGGACTCGGCCCCGGGCCGTTCGCGGCGATGATGTTTGCCGACCTGGGCGCCGAGGTGATCGTTGTGCATCGCCAGCAACCACCGGCACCCTCGTGGCCGGAACGCAGCCTGATTGATCGTGGCAAACGGTCCATTGTCCTGGACCTGAAACAGGATACGGACCGGGACACGCTTTCGCAGTTGCTCGACTCGGCTGACGGCCTGATCGAGGGTTTTCGCCCCGGTGTGATGGAGCGACTCGGTTTTGGGCCCGACAAGGTGCACGCGACCAATCCAAAACTGGTGTACGGGCGAATCACCGGCTGGGGCCAGGACGGCCCCCTGGCCGAATGCGCCGGACATGACCTGAACTACATCGGCGTGTCCGGCGCGCTGTGGTACGCGTCTGATCCGGACAGCCCACCGTTCACGCCGCCGACCGTCAATGGCGACATCGGTGGCGGCGCACTGTACCTCGTGACCGGCATGCTTGCCGCATTGTTGCGAGCACGCGGCTCCGGCAAGGGCTGTGTTGTCGATGCGGCCGTGGTCGATGGGTCGGCGCACGCGATGAACCTGTTGTTGTCGACCCACGCCGCCGGCCTGCACGGCGATCGACGCGGTAAGGGCTACCTGGATGGCCCGCCCTGGTCTCGATGCTATGCCACCGCGGACCGCAAGTGGCTGTCGGTGCAGTGCCTGGAAGCGAAGTTTTACACCGAGTTCCTTGCGCTTCTGGGACATGCGGATGATCCTGCGTTTGCGCAAACACCTGACCCGGCATCGTGGCCGGCATTGACGCAGCGCTTCGAACAGCTGTTTGCCGAACACGACCGGGACTACTGGACCCGGCTGTTTGACGGCAGCGACGCCTGTGTTGCGCCCGTGCTGTCTCCGGCGGAATCGAGCCGACAGCCACATATGCGACAGCGCGAAACCTGGCTGGTCGAGGACGGGCAGCTACAGGCGCGGTCAGCACCGCGCTTTGACGGTCAACGGCCGCCCGCGCCGCGCCGATCGCCCTGCCGCGGCGAAGATGCCGCGGCCATTCGAGCGGACCTCGCACAACGCGCCTGACGGCGAATTATTCGTAAATCGAATAAACCAAAACACGCTCCCGCGCATCTACCTGTTATGGGACACGCAGGGAGATATCATGAAACCTAAGACATCCAGCCTTTTGCTGGCCGTTGTTGTACTGGGCTTTTCATCAACCGCCTTGGCCGAGGACAACGGCGCTGTGCCGGAACCGGTCGACAATATCGAGGTAACCGCCAAGTACCAGAATATGTCGCTCGGCAAGCTGCGTCGGGAATTGAACCGCTCGGCTGAAGATTTCTACGACACCTACAACGACCTGAATGACATCGACGATTTCCACGTGCGCTGCTCGATGGAACGCCCGACCGGTTCGCGTATTCGCAACCACGTCTGCAAGGCGAAATTCATCGAAAAGGCCGAAACCAAACACGCGGAACGCAATTGGGATAACCGCCTGGCGGCATCCAATAAATCGGTGGAAACCACCGGCTTCGACGAGCGAATTGCGGAATTCGAACAGCACATGTCCGCGCTCGTACAGGGCAGCCCGCTGTTGAAGCAGAAACTGGACCGCTACAACATGATGATCGGTATCGTCGCAAACCGGCTCAACATCCAGGCCAGTCAGTAACAGCCGTTTTCAGTCGCAGCTGCTGGCGGCCGGACCGCCAGCAGCGCGTCTTGTGCAAAACCGCTTTCCGGTTGTTTACGCGCCCATGTCGAACAACAGGACTTCGGCATCACCCGTGCCCTCGAGCGTCAATCGGTGCTCGCCGCGCAGCGCAACGCCATCGCCAGCAACCACGTCTTTACCGTCGACACGCAGCGAACCGCGTGCAACCTGGATCCAGCCGTAACGACCGTCGGCGACGTCGTGCTCGATCAAATCACCTTCCGATAGCAGCGCCGAGTACAGATTGACGTCCTGGTGAATCGTCACCGAGCCGTCACGACCGTCGCGAGAACCAACCAGCCGCAGCTTGCCCTGCTTCTCCTCGTCGCTGAACGCTTTCTGCTCGTAGCTCGGCGCCAGGCCGTTCTTCTCCGGAACAATCCAGATCTGCAAAAAGTGCACAGGATCGGACTCGGATGCGTTGAACTCGCTGTGGCGTACGCCGGTACCGGCGGTCATGCGCTGCACGTCGCCGGGCTGGATGATCGAGCCCGTGCCGAGGCTGTCCTTGTGCTCCAGCGCACCGTCGAGGACGTAGGAAATGATCTCCATGTCGTTGTGGCCGTGGGTGCCGAAACCCTGTGCCGGTTTCACCTGGTCTTCGTTGATGACCCGCAAGGGTCCGAACCCCATAAACTCGGGATCGTAGTAGTGGCCAAATGAAAACGTGTGGCGGCTGTCCAGCCAGCCGTGGTTGGCATGTCCGCGTTCATTGGCAGGTCGAATTGCAAGCATGGGTATGCCCTCCTCAATCGATGTAGTGCATTGGGGCGTACTTTGCCTTGAGTTCCTTTTTGAGACAATCTACTAAATTGGATACTTTTTGTATCCATATTGTCTACAATCAGTACGTCTTACCCGACGCAGGAAAACGCCGAACATGGACCGGATAGACAGCATGCGCGTGTTCACGCGCGTCGTGGACAGGAGCGGTTTCGCCGCTGCCGCACGCGAGATGGGCTTGTCGCGATCGGCCGTCAGCAAGGCCGTCATTCAGCTCGAAGACGAGCTCGGCGCCCAGCTGCTCCGTCGGAGCACCCGCAAGGTCACGCCCACAGAGACTGGTCTCGCGTTCTATGAGCGATGCCTGCAAATACTTGGCGACGTCGATGAGGCCATCGCGTCGGTGAAGGAGCTGCAGGACAAACCCACGGGCAAGCTCCGGGTTAATGCGCCGATGACGTTCGGTACCCAGCACCTCGGCCCGCTGGTCGCCGAATTTATGGCTGAGCATATCGATGTGCGCGTCGAACTCGCGCTCAATGACCGTTTTGTAGATCCGATTGAGGAAGGCTTCGACCTGACCATCCGAATCGCCGAGCCACAGTACGTGACCAGCCTTATCACCCGGGAGATCGTGCCTGCGCGGCGTGTCCTCTGCGCCGCTCCAAGCTACCTCGACGCCGCGAGCGAACCCGAATCGCCGCTCGCGCTCAAGGAACATCGCTGCCTGCAGTACGGCTACTCCGGCACGGCGTCTCACTGGCGCCTGTCCGGACCAGACGGTGAACAGACTTTCGCGATCGATTGCCGGATGTGGTCGAACAACGGAGAGACGCTGCGTGCTGCCGCTGTGCACGGCCAGGGCATCGCGCTGCTGCCAACGTTCATCGTTGGCGAAGACCTCCAAAATGGCCGTTTACGGTCTGTATTGCCGGACTATCCGCCGCCCGAACTCAGCGTCACAGCGCTGTACCCGAGGCATCGCCATCTGTCGGCAAAAGTGCGCCTGTTTCTCGACCTGATGGAGCGACGCTTCGGTGGCCGGCCGCATTGGGACCTTGTTAGTTGAGCGCAGGCGTACCGTCATCGCCATGCAGAGCCAGCCATTGTTCACGGGTGATCTTCAAATACGGGCCGTCATGCCCGTACACGCGTTGCAGGCCCAGATCGCGGAATCCCGACTTAAGCAACACCCGGCGCGACGCCTCGTTGCGCGCATCGTGTGTCGCGACGACCGCGTCGAGCGGTGAAGAGGCGAACGCAAAAGCCAGCAAAGCGCGCGAGATTTCTGTCGCGTAGCCTTTGCCCCAGGCATCACGCACCAGAAAGAAACCGATCTCAATCTCCTCGTCCGGATAGTGTCCCGGGCGTACGGCATCCGTATCGGTTTCCGCCGTGTCGACAGGCATGGGCAACAGCGCGCCGGTACCGACTTTGGCACCCTGTCGTTCAGCAACGCACCAGACGCCGATGACACCATTGCCGCCGCGTCGGGTCCACAGGGGCATCTCGGCGCGAATGTCCTCTTCGTTCATTAAGGCCATGGCGAATCGCACGACGACCGGGTCGGTAAACAGCTTGATCGCGAGGTCCACATCCGTTTCGGCGTATGCCGTTAACACAAGACGCTCCGTTTCGATGGTCAGATTCATGGCTTCCCCTCCAAGGCCCGCGCATTGTGTCGCACAGCAGTGCATTCCGAAAGAGCCGCTATACTGACCACCTGCGAGTCTGCGCTGATCGACCTGCCTATTGGAAGCACGCCCTGAACTATGAGTGACACACTGCGTATCGATCGCTGGTTGTTTTTTTGCCGCTTTTTCAAATCGCGCAGCCTGGCCACCAAGGCGGTCAGCGGCGGTCACGTTCGCCTGAACGGTGAGCGCGCATCACCGGGCGTCAAGGTCAAAGTCGGGAGCCGTCTCGAAATTACCCGCAGTCAACTGACCTATATTGTGACCGTGACGTCCATCCCGAGCCGCCGAGGACCGGCGAGTGAAGCGACAGCCTGTTATGACGAGGACGCTGCGTCGGTGATGGCACGTGAAGAACACACCGCTGCCCTGCGGCAGGATCGGATGTTGCTTCCGAAAACCCGCGGACGACCGGACAAACACACACGACGAAAACTGATATCGAGAAATCGTGGATAGGCAAAGGAGATCGCGATGAACAGCGCCATCACAATTACGCGAAGCGAGGAAGGCAGCAAGGGTCGATACGCGGCCACGGTGGAAGGGCGTGACGGCGGTGGCGAACTCACCTACTCGCGCATGTCAGCCGAGACGCTGATCGCCGACCACACCGGTGTCGATGACAGCTTGCGCGGCGCCGGCGTCGGTGTCGCGCTGGTTGAACGCCTCATCGCAGACGCTCGCAGCGAAGGCTTTACGATCGTGCCCCTGTGTCCGTTCGTCGCGGCGCAGTTTCGCAAGCACCCGGAGTGGTCGGACGTGCTGGCGTCCTGACAGTCTCAGTCCGGCAGCGGCACGCCGACCACCGGATGACCACCATCATTGAAAATAAGCTGAGTCAGGTGCTCTTCGGAGGCGGGCGCCTCGATGCGCGTGGCGACCAGTGATTTTTGCTGACTCCATTTCATCACGTCGACGCAGATTTCAACAATCTGCGCATCACTGAGATGCTCGCGCACACGGTCTCGAAGAGCGCTGTCGATCTGGCCCGGATTCACCATCATGCTGTCAGCCAGGCGTAATGCCGCCTTGGTCGTCTCGCTGAAGTCGCTGTTCTCATAGTTGCCGATCTTGCGCTGCATCGTTTCATCGAATCCGGCATCGAGCGCGGCCTGCACGCGGAATGAGCCGCACAGACGACAGTCGTGATACTGCGCACAACGCAGCCGCACCAGCTCGGTAGTCAGGGGATCGACGTGATCGGCACGAACGGCCGCTGCGGCAAATTCGGCGATGGCGCTCTCGAGCTTGCCGCCGGCCGAGACACCAGGCGTCAGATCGTGCGTAGGTATTCGCGGTACATGCACGGTCATTGCACAGTCCCCTTTAGCATGAGGTTCAGTCGTTCCGACATCTCGATGAGGTATATCGCGTACATGAGGTTGTACAGATCATCCGCGCTGAGATGACGCCCAAGTGCGGCGACCTGTTCATCCGTCATCGACGAAACCGAGACCATAAACTGCTCGCAAACTGCCAGGCAATCGGACTCGAGATCCGACAAGTCCCGGTCGGATGACCAGGTCTCACCACGCAACGATGACGAGAAAAACGCCTGGCACAGTGCGAGCAACGCGGGATCGAGTCCCGTCGTGTCGATGGTGTCGGCGAGATTGTCCAACTCTTGCAGGGCTTCGGGATGGAGTGCCTGCAGCGTGGAGCGTGTTTCGACATTGACCAACTGCATCATGGTGTCCCCCTGGAACGTCGATGACCTATCGGCACCAAAGTCTCAACCGAGACGCGCTCCGCCGCAAGTCAGACGCGCTCCGAATCGCTGGTTTTTTAGGCATAAACGCCGAAAATCACAGATTAAGCACGCATCTGCGACGGTGGCCGTGCCCACAACGCGTCCGCCTTCAGGCCAGATGTCCGGGTGCGCGGCCCGGATCAACATTGGCCGCAATTAATGCGATCATTGCGCGCTCGACGACTTCCCGACCGCATATGCACAAGGCGCTTCTGACAATCCTGGGCCTCGCAATCCTGTTGACGGCCAGCTGCCAGCCAGACCAAGGACAGGCCTCTCCCGCTGTTCGTGCGCTGGAGGTGCCGGTCGTTATCGGCGCTCGCCTGCCACACTTCTCGACCACGCCTGCGGGTACGCTGATCCTGAGCTGGCTGCATCCCACGGAGACCGGCGTTTCGCTGCAGTGGGCTGAGCTTGACTCGGGACGCTGGAAAACCGGCGCCGAAGTCGCGCGAGGCGATGACTGGTTCGTCAACTGGGCTGACTTTCCGTCGGTCACGCCGATAGACCAAGACACCTGGGCGGCGCACTGGCTGGTGAGAAAGCCCGGGGGTGCTTACGCCTATGACGTGGTCGCCGCCTTCTCCCGGGACCGCGGGCAGTCCTGGGGTGAGCCCTTCGTGGTACACGACGATGACTCGGCAACCGAACACGGTTTTGTCACCCTGTTCCCGTGGCAGGGCGACACTCACGTGCTGTGGCTGGACGGCAGAAACACGAAGCCCGGCGCGTCGCACCACAGTGGCGGCATGACCTTGCGCAGCGCGCGCTTTGATCGCGACGACCCTGCGGTCGAACGCGTCGAGATCGATGCGCTCGTGTGCGACTGCTGCCAGACGGATGTCGCGGTGTCGGCAGCGGGGCCCGTCGCGGTCTACCGCAACCGCAGCAACAGCGAGGTTCGCGACATCCACGTCACGCGTTACGTGGACGGTCAGTGGCAGGCCGATCGCCCTGTCGCCGACGACGGCTGGATCATAGCGGGTTGCCCGGTTAACGGGCCTGCGATCGACGCTGCAGGCCGGGACGTCGCCGTGGCCTGGTTCACCGCTGCCAACGACGACCTCAGAATCCGCTTCGCGCGTTCGGCCGACGACGGCGAGACCTTCGGTGACGCAATCGATATTGATTCCGGCAAGCCATTCGGCCGCGTAGACGTCGTGCAGCTGGCCGACGGTGCAAGCCTGGTCAGCTGGATCCGCGAATCGCTCGACGGTCAGGCGGAACTGGTGGTCCGTGTCGTCTCTGCCGATGCCGCGCTCGGACCGGTGATGAAAATCGCCGACCTGACTTCAGGCCGCATCAGCGGTTTTCCGCAGATGCAGGTCAGCGGCAACGACCTGGTGTTTGCCTGGACCGATTCGGACAACGGGACGACGATTCTGCAGTCCGCAGCGGTGGCGGTCGACGATCTTTATTCGATGTAAGTTGACCAGACGTATTCCGGGAGGACAGTGTGAAAACAGACAAACTGCACGCCGGTGCCAGCTTTCCGGCGCTTCAGGCGTTTGACGACGACGGCGCACCGGTCGATGTTGCGATACCCAACGGCGACAGCGACTGGCGAATGCTCGTCGTATACCGAGGCCGCCACTGCCCGCTTTGCACAAAATTCCTGAACGCCCTGGCAAGCTTTCGCGAGCGCCTGCTGGATATCGATATCGACATTGCGGCGGTGTCCGCCGACAGCAAGATACAGCTGGACGAGCATCGTGATCGGCTGGACGTCAGCTACCCGATCTACCACGGCCTGACGATCGCTCAGATGCTGTCGCTCGGTCTGTACATCTCGATTCCGCGCTCCGAAGAAGAAACCGACCACAAATTCGCCGAGCCCGGCCTGTTCGTCATAAACGGCGACGGCGATGTACAGGTCGTCGATATCTCGAACAACCCGTTTTCGCGACCTGACCTCGAGGTGCTGGTATCCGGGCTTGAATGGATCCGCAAACCGGACAACAACTACCCGATCCGCGGCACTTTCCGCTAGCGCGCTGAGTGCTGTCAGAGCTGCGCGTCAACGCTGCGATTAAAATCAGCCAACGCGCCTTCGAAGCGCCCGAAGGTGAGATGCGTGTTGGCGCCGGATTCCAGTCCGGATTGAATGCTCTCGCCGATGACGAAGTCCTCAGCCAACGTCGCCATCGTAATCTCATGGTTTTTCGCCCAGTGCCGCAGGTCTTCATCCAGTTCAAGGCGGTCGGCAGGTGCCATCGTACTCACACGAACCCGCGTCTGCGCCGCGTTTAAGGGCACCATCTGAATCCAGGCGAAGTGATCGGATTGAACGAGAAACTGATTTAGCGGAAACACGCTGTATAAAACCTGCGCGTGATCACGAATCCTCCAACTGTCCTCCGGTTGATCCAGAAGCCCGGGCAACGTGCGCCGGGCGAGCACGGAGCGCATATGCGGACCGAACATCCGGTAGCTGGACAGGTTGTCGAGGAAATAAGGGGCGATGGTGTTTCGATGCGCGATGCGGAAATGATAAGCCTCGATTCCACCTTCGACGAGGATCTTCCAGTTCGCATTGGCGGTGAATTCGTCGCTGTGCGCAACACAATGCGCAGCCGGATCGAACCACGCAAAATCCTCGGCAAGCCCGGCCAGGCTAGCGTCGACGTCGGGCGCAGCGGTGTTCGCCGCTGTGACCCAGAGCCAGCCGTGCTGCTCGATGCAAGCAAGCGGTTTCAGCCCCAGCGCTTTGCGATCGAGCGCCGAGAATCCCTGCTCCGAGTGCGGTATCGCCAGAAGTTCGCCACGGTTGTTCCAGGTCCACGCGTGATAGGGACATGAGAAACGTCCCTTGCAGCCCTTTGCGTCGTCCACCAGCCGTGTGCCGCGATGGCGACAGACGTTCAGGAAGGCGTGCACCTCGCCGTCTTTATCCCGGGTAAACAACAGAGGTAGGCCCGCGAAGTCGCGCCGCAGAAAGTCACCCGGTTTCGCCAGTTCGCTGCTGTGCACTGCAGGTTGCAGTGATGCCCGCAGCACCCTGTCCTGTTCCTGCTGAAACCGCGGCTCATCGAAATAGTCCGTAACCGGCCGCTGCTCGAGGTTGTCAGCCAGAAACGCGGACTTGCGTTCGTGCAGGCCCAGCAATTCTTTGAGGAGCTCAATCTCGGTTTCACGTTGCATAGCAAATGCCTTACCAAGTGGTAAGATGACTATGGCTTACCAAGTGGTAAGCTGTCAAGTATAGTGATGAACGAAAAACAAAAACCGAGACGACCTGTATGACGGACACGCGAGAACGATTCATTGAGGCCGCGACGACTGCGTTCGCAGAACGTGGTTTTTACGGCACCAGTATCGCAGCTGTGTCCGACGCCCTGCCGTTTACCAAGCAGGCATTGCTGCATCACTTCGGGAGCAAGGAAAAACTCTACGCCGAGGTGATGAAACGCATCTCCGACAGGCTGATGCAAGAACTCGACGAAATCCGGGACCAGTACGCTGACCCGCGGGCGTGTTTCGAAGAGACCTTTGTCGGCCTCTATCGTTCTGCGCAGCAACACCCTAACGATACGGCGTTATTAATGCGTGAGCTGCTCGACAATCGGCGCCGCGCGGAGGCCTCGAAGAGCTGGTATCTGAAGCCTCTGCTCGACGCCTTGACGGAGATGGCGATGGCGCTACTCGCAATCCGTATCCGACAGAAGCACATCGCCCAGGCCTTGGTCTATCAGCTGCTCGGTGCCGTCAATTACTTCACCGTGTCCGAGCCCACGCTGTCCCGGATTTTTGGCAAGGCCGACTACGCAAGACTCCGCAACGGCTACGAAAAGGAGCTGCGCACCCTGATCGCCGCCAGACTGGATTTCGGCGGCTAGCGCGATCCGGCGACTCTCGAGTTACGCCCTGCGTCGGCGCGGTCTTCGTCGCTTGGCTGACGGAGGATTCCCAGACTTTCGAGCAGGTTTCTTGCGTGCCGCGGTGCCAGGCCCGGAACGCTTCGCGGGTTTCTCGGCCTTGATACGAGGGTCGGGTTCATAACCCGGTAGCTCGATACTGCGCACTTTCGTCTGCAGTAAACGCTGAATGTCAGCGAGCAACTTGTCCTCATCGACACACACCAGCGAAATCGCATGACCGCTTTGCCCGGCGCGGGCCGTGCGGCCGATTCGATGCACGTAGTCTTCCGGCACATGCGGCAATTCATAGTTGACAACATAGGGCAGGCGTTCGATGTCCAGGCCACGCGCAGCCACATCGGTAGCCACAAGAATGCGTGTCCTGCCCGCTTTAAAATCCGCGAGTGCGCGTACGCGTGCGGCCTGTGATTTGTTGCCATGAATGGCGGCCGAATCAAGGCCATCTTTTTCCAGCTGCTCGGCCAGGCGATTGGCGCCGCGCTTGGTGCGCGTAAACACCAGTACCTGTTGCCAGTTGTTTTTGCCGATCAGGTAGGACAGCAGTTCTCTCTTTCGTTTGCGATCGACTCGATAGATCAACTGGTCGATGCCCTCCGCCGGCTTCCCGTTCGTGGCAACGCTGATCTCGACCGGTGAATCCAGCAGCCCCGAGGCCAAACGCCGGATCTCGGTTGAGAAGGTCGCAGAGAACAACAGGTTCTGACGCTGCTCGGGGAGCACTTTCAGAATCCGCCGGATATCACGAATAAAGCCCATGTCGAGCATGCGGTCTGCTTCGTCGAGAATCAGGCACTCGACAGCATCGAGGTTGATGGTTCCCTGCTGCAGGTGGTCAAGCAAGCGACCCGGGGTTGCGACCACAATGTCGGCGCCCTTCCTGAGTTTCGCAATCTGGGTATTGATACTGACGCCGCCGTAGATCACCACGGTACGAAAGGGCAGATGCTGTCCATACGTGCGGGCGCTCTCGGCGACCTGGGAGGCCAGCTCGCGAGTCGGTGTCAGGATCAACGCGCGGATACGCCGCCGATTCACGGTGCCCTGCTGTAAACGCTGCAGCATCGGCAGAGTGAAACCGGCGGTTTTGCCGGTGCCGGTCTGCGCCGCTGCGAGCACGTCATGGCCTTCAAGGATAGGCGGAATCGCCTGCTGCTGAATGGGGGTCGCTGTCTGGTAGCCCTGCGTTTCAACCGCACGCTGCAAGTCGGCCGACAGGCCAAGTTCACTGAATAACACGGAAATGTGTGCTCCGAAACCGCCTGACACGGTAGCGGCGTCGCGCTACAAACGTCTCGATCCAGGCTGTGTTTCTTAAGAAGCTACGATAAACGCAGGATGGCGTTTCGTCGTGGAGGCGCAGATCGACGTGCGCCGGAAGGCCGGCAGGGTAACAGATGCTCTGGCGATGTGCTGTGTTTTGTCGCTGCCAGGGTTGCTGCACCGATCTCTTGATGCACCATTAGCGCTTGGCAATCGACGGGACGAGACCGCACAATTTGCACTCGACACCCGGAAAGCCTGATGCCAGCCAGTCCCACGAGCAAAACTCTGTTGTCACAGTTCACACCATGTGCCGTGGTCGACCGATCAAAGCTCGCTCACAACATCGCACGCTTGAACACGGCCCTTGCGCCGTTCGACGTCGATCTTCGACCGCACGTCAAGACCACCAAGAGTCCGGACATTTCGCGACAACTCATCGATGGCCATTCGGGTGCGATCACCGTATCGACGCTGGCGGAAGCCGAGTACTTTTTTAGCCAGGGATTCAGCGACATCCTGTACGCGGTCGGCATCGCACCGGGTAAGCTGCCCCGCGTTGCAGCCCTGCTGGAGCGCGGCGCCGACCTGAAAGTGATATTGGACAGCGCGGTAATGGCCGACCAACTGGCTGACTGGGGCGATCGACATCGCTGTGCCGTGCCGGTCCTGCTGGAAGTCAATTCAGACGACCACCGAGCAGGCATCGACCCTGGCGACGCTGAACTGATCGACGCCGCAACACGCCTGGCGCAGTCGAACGGCGCCGATTTCCGGGGCGTAATGACGCACGCCGGAGGATCCTACCACTGCACAAGCCCGGAACAGATTGCGGCCATGGCGAAACAGGAACGCGATGCGATAGTGCAATGCGTTGACGAACTGTCGGCGGCAGGCATCCCGTGCCCGATCGTCAGTGTCGGTTCGACGCCCACCGCCCTGTTCGCGACAAATCTCGATGGCGTGACCGAAGTGCGCGCCGGCGTGTACCCGTTTTTCGATCTTGTGATGGCCGGGCTGGGTTGCTGCAGCGTCGACAACGTCGCGCTATCGGTACTCACAACCGTGATCGGACACAAGCCGCGACTCAACACCGTGATTACCGACGGCGGTGGACTGGCCCTGTCAAAGGATCGCGGCACGTCGAATCAGGCCATCGACTGCCAGTACGGCCTGGTTTGCGAGGCCGCCAGCGGACAGCTGATCGACAACGTCGTCGTGGCGTCCGTCAACCAGGAACACGGTCTGATCTCAACCCGGGACGAGAGCCCGATCGATTTTGCGGCATTCCCGATCGGCTCGCAGCTCAGGATCCTGCCCAATCATTCCTGCATGACAGCCGCGGCCTATTCGGAGTACATCGTCGTCGACGGCAAAAACCCGGATGTAACCGACATCTGGCCGCGATGCGGCGGCTGGCAACGCATCGGCCAGGATCGCGGCTTCAGCGCTCGTAAATCGCCATGAACTGACGGATCGCGGTTTGCGCCTGGCGGTTTCGCTCATCCTCCGAGACCGCGTCCAGCAGTCCCAGCATCACTCGCATCTGGTGTTGTCCCAGCGAGAGGGCGACGAAGGTACGGGCCGCTTCGTCGTAGTCCGTTGTGGATATCCTGTCGGCGTGCTGCCGCAGGAAGCGCGCCAGCGAATCCACCGTCGCACCGGGGCCTGTTTCGTAAAACGCGTTTGCCATGTGGGTGTGGGTCAATGCGCCGCCGATCAGCAGGCGCCACATGGAGATCGCGCGTTCATCGCAGATCAACTCCAGGTAGCCGGTTGCCAGCCGCGCAAGGCCGTCTTCAAGGCTGAGTGACTCTTCGGCGTCCAGCAGCAACTGGTACTCCTCGACCTTGCCGAAAATGCAGTAACGAAACAGCTCGTCCTTGTTGGCGAAATGCGAGTACACGGTTTGCTTGGACACACCGGCGTGCGCGGCAATGTTGTCCATCGACGTGCGCTCAAAGCCCTCGGACATAAAAAGCTGCGCAGCCGCGGTCTTGATCTGCTGGCGTTTTTCTTCGCTTTTCGGACGCCCCCGCTTCGAAGTTACATTTTGATCTAATTCCATACTGGACAGTCTAGTTTGCGTATGATGAGATATCAAACTGTACGGTCCAGTTTATTCTATTTGTTTCTAAAAACAACTGTTTTTCAGAGAGATACCACCATGCCCAGTAAGTTTTTCGCGATTTCACTGGTACTCGCCGCCGCCTCATTGAGCGCTTGTGGACAGGCTGAACAGGCAACCACACCGACGGCGGCACCGACTTTTGTCGAAACACTGTCGATATCACGCGCTGAAGGTTATGCGTCGACCAGCAGCTACGCCGGGCGCGTCGAGGCCGCGCTCGACAGCGCCCTCGCCTTTGAGATCGGCGGAAGCGTCGTGGAGCTTGTGGCCGATGAAGGCGATGCGGTCCGTCGCGGCGATGTGCTCGCCCGACTGGACACCGCAAGACTCGACGCGCTGCGAGCAGAGGCTAATGCCGGGCTCGCGCAGGTCGACGCGGAACTCGCGCTTGCGAATTCAACGTATGAGCGAGTCGCAGATGCATACAGCTACAAGGGCGTATCGAAGCAGGAACTCGATGAGGCGGAACAGCGCGTCCTTGCATTGGCGGCAAGCCGCGACGTAGCCGCCGCAAATCTCGAACGCATCGACGTGGATATTGCCAAGTCAACACTGACGGCCGCCTTCGACGGCACCGTCACGCGCCGCCATGTTGACCCCGGAACGGTACTCGCAGCCGGCGCGCCAGTGCTGCGACTGCAAAGCAATAAGCAGCTGGAGGCGCGTGTCGGCGTGTCGCCGCTTGCAGCCACCTCTCTGCAGCCGGGCAAAAGCTACACGCTGATGGTTGACGGATCCGCCGTGTCGGCCCAACTGCGCGCCGTTGTCGATATGCGCGACGAAATGACCCGCACCGTCGACGCGCTGTTCGCGGTTGTCGATCCCGGCGATACGGTGAGACCGGGTGATA
>JBCDJX010000050.1:0-25150 GCA_038747355.1 Pseudomonadota bacterium
ACTCGAAGCGTTAAGCAGACGCCTCATCGGCCGATACCTGTGTGCCATGCGGCACCGTGTCGAAGGATTTGGGGGAGAGGGATTCGAACCCCCGTTGACGGAGTCAGAGTCCGTAGTCCTACCACTAGACGATCCCCCAAATCCTTCGACACGGTGCCGCATGGCACACAGGTATCGGCCGATGAGGCGTCTGCTTAACGCTTCGAGTACTGCGTTGCGCGACGAGCTTTGCGCAGGCCAACCTTCTTACGCTCGACTTCACGCGCATCGCGGGTCACGAAACCGGCTTTGCGCAGCGGTGAACGCATCTCACCGTCAAACTCCATCAGCGCACGGGTCAGGCCGTGGCGAATTGCGCCGGCCTGGCCGGTCGTGCCACCGCCGGAAACCGTCACCGTGATGTCGAACTTGTCAGACACGTTCATCAGCTCGAGCGGCTGGCGAACAATCATCTGTGCGGTCTTGCGGCCGAAGAAAACGTCCAGCGGGCGGTTGTTTACCGTGATCGTGCCGGAGCCGTTGCGGAGGAACACGCGAGCCGTCGAAGTCTTGCGGCGGCCGGTGCCGTAGTAGAAGTTGTCACTCATAATTCTGTCTCGTCTCTCGCCGGTGTCAGGCGTTGATTTCCAGCGGAATCGGCTGCTGTGCCGCGTGCTTGTGTTCCGGACCTGCAAACACACGCAGCTTCGACAGCATCTGGCGACCCAGCGGGCCGCGCGGCAGCATGCCTTTCACGGACGTCTGCAGAACGCGTTCCGGTGCCTTTTGCAGCAGCTTTTCCAGCGAGATCGACTTCAGGTTGCCGATGTAGCCGGTGTGATGGTGGTACATCTTGTCTTTCAGCTTGTTGCCGGTAACCCGGATCTTTTCAGCGTTGACGACAACGATGTAATCGCCGGTGTCCACGTGCGGCGTGTAAACCGGCTTGTGCTTGCCGCGCAGGCGGTGGGCGATTTCGGTCGACAGGCGGCCGAGCGTCTTGCCGGTTGCGTCAACGACGAACCAGTCGCGCTTCACCTCTGCGGGCTTTGCAGAAAACGTCTTCATTATCTCGTTCCCTAGAGAGCGTCTGTTATGGGAAAAAATTTAGTTTATTCAACGACTTAGTAGTCGCTGCCGATCCGGCGCAGGCGAACTCCTCACCGGATTGGCGAAAGGCGCGAGATTCTACTTGAGCAATCCGAGCTTTGCAATCATGCAGTTAGGAGAAAATCCAAGTCCCGGGACAGGCCCGGCAAGGCCGGACCGTCTAGAACTGGTATTCCAGCGAAATCGCCGTAAACGTGTCGGTGTTTTCGCGGTCTGCCGGTACATCGCTGTTGTTTTTTACGGTGTACGAGAAAACCAGCGCGAGGTTGCCGACCAGAGAGGCCGAGAGCGAGGTCACGGACTCGACATAGGTATTTTCGTCACCCGCTTCGATGCTGAGTGCCTGCTCGAACTTCGACGTCTCGCTGAGTTGCCAGCTGTAGTCGGAACCCAGACGAAGGATAAATTCCTCCTCGGTGGTGCCGTCCGCGAGGTCGGACTGGCGAGCACCCGCACCACCCTCGACGTTCAGCTTGTGCTTCTCATTGTCGATGAGCCTGCGGCCATAACCGACCGACTGGGAAAACTGCGTGTCGAAACCGGAGAATCGATCCTTGCGCCATTGCAGACGTCCAAACAGAAACTGGTTCTCGGCGATGCTCCATTCGCTCTTCCAGCCCAGTTCATACGCCTCGGCTGTCGTGTTGCTGTCCTCGGTGGCGTTCACGGCTACCGCTTTTGCTTCGTGGTACCAATCGCCCGTGGTGTAACCCACCTCAAAAGCCGAGTTCAGCGTGGAGTTCTCGGTGTTGCCGGAGGTCGACAGGAATCCCAGCGTCGCCTTGCCGGACCAGGGGTCTTGTTGCTGAGCGTTGGCACCGGACGCCAATAGCAATCCGGCAAGTATCAAGACTCGTTTCACGTTCAGTTCCTTATGATTTCTGGATGCGCGACACCGGACTCAACATAAGCGAGCGTGCCGCCGAAGGACGCGCAGTATACCCAATAAAGCAAGTGCATGTTTCACAGCTTGCGTCGCTTATTGGGTATACTCGCGGGATGCGGGAACGACATCTTACCGGCCTGGACAGGCTGCTCTCTGGCGCCAACAACCTGTTGCGCACGGTTGCCGCGCCGGCTGGGGACGCCGCACGGCCTTACCCGGCGGCAACGGTCGACGAAACGCCGATGGACGACAAAGACCGCCGCCACGCTGCGGGGCTCATGCGCGTCAATCACGCAGGCGAAATCGCCGCCCAGGGGCTGTACCAGGGACACGCGCTGGTGGCACGCGAGAGCGGCGTCGAAAAGCAGGTCCAGGAAGCGGCCCAGGAAGAGTTCGACCATCTCGCGTGGTGCGAACAGCGCCTGGACGAACTCGGCTCTTCACGTAGCCTGCTGAGCCCGCTCTGGTATGCCGGCGCCTTTGCGATGGGCGCGGCAAGCGGCGCACTGGGTGACAAGTGGAGTCTTGGCTTCATCGCAGAAACCGAAAAGCAGGTTGTCGATCACCTCGACGATCATTTCGAGCGCCTGCCGGCCGAAGACCGTCGCAGTCGCGCCGTCGTCGCGCAGATGCGAGAAGAAGAAATGCAGCACGGGCAGCACGCGATGGATGCAGGCGCGGCGGATTTGCCCGATCCGATCAAGCGACTGATGAAAGTCACCTCCAAGGTGATGACACAAACCGCGTACCGGATTTGAATTTGGGGTCGGGCGACCACTGGAGTCGCCCGGAGTAAGGGTCGTTAGGCCAGAACGTGCGCGAGAGCGCGAGGTATCTTGTATGCAGACTTCGGCAAAGACATTGAGTGATGTACCGGCAATTAACCGGTTCCTGAGCTACTGCCGTGTACGGACGGTACCGTCCAAAACCGTAATGATACACGCGGGCGACTTACCCGACGTGTTGTACTACATCGTTGACGGCTCGGTCGAAGTCATGATCGAAGACGAGGACGGCAATGAAATGGTGCTGGCCTACCTCAACAAAGGGCAGTTCTTCGGCGAAATGGGGCTGTTTTACGAACAACCCACGCGCAGCGCCTGGGTGCGGACGCGAACCGAATGCGAAATCGCCGAGATGACCTACCCGCGCTTCCGTCAAATCGCAAGCGAAAGCCCGGGCCTCGTGTTCGAACTGGCGACGCAGCTCGCCACACGACTTGATCGCACCAACCGCAAGCTCGGCGACCTCGCTTTTGTTGACGTCACCGGCCGTGTGGCGCACGCGATCATGGATCTTTGCAACGAGCCGGACGCGATGACGCATCCCGACGGCATGCAGATTAAGGTCAGCCGGCAAGAACTGTCGCGACTGGTTGGCTGCTCTCGTGAAATGGCGGGACGCGTGCTTAAAGTGCTTGAGGAGCAGGGCCTGGTATCAGCCAGCGGCAAGACGATTGTCGTGTACGGCGCTCGGCCGAACCGCAACCTGTAGCGTGGTCTGATCACAAAAGGCCGCGCCGGCGTTTGCCCGGCGCGGCCTTTTTTGTGTCGAGCTCAGGCAGTCGCCTTGTCGATCTCACTGCGCATCGCGCTGATGGTCGCAGCGTAGTCGTCACTGCCGAAAATCGCCGAGCCTGCAACAAAGGTGTCGGCACCCGCCGCCGCAATGTCGCCGATATTGCCGACTTTGACGCCGCCGTCGATCTCAAGGCGGATGTCGTAGCCGCCATCGTCGATGAGACGCCGCGCCGCGCGCAGCTTGTCCAGCGACGCCGGTATGAACGCCTGCCCGCCGAAACCGGGGTTCACCGACATGATCAGGATCATGTCGATTTTGTCCATGACGTGGCTCAGGTAGTCGAGCGGTGTGGCCGGATTGAAGACCAGGCCGGCCTTGCACCCCAGGTCACGAATCATCGCGAGCGAACGATCAACATGCCGCGTCGCCTCCGGGTGGATGGTGATGTAGCTCGCGCCAGCCTTCGCAAAGTCCGGGATAATCCGGTCAACCGGCTCAACCATCAGATGCACATCGATGGGCGCCTCGATTCCGTCATTGCGCAAGGCATCACAGATCATGGGACCGATCGTGAGGTTTGGCACATAGTGATTGTCCATGACGTCGAAATGCACGACGTCGGCGCCCGCGGCGAGGACTGCCCGCACGTCATCCCCGAGGTGGGCAAAATCGGCAGACAGGATGGACGGGGCGATCAATGGCTTCACGGGACTCTCCTTTTGCGCGCAATGTACAGCAAGGCCGGGTTCAACGCATCGAGCGGCGCGCTTTCAGCAACTCGTACGCGGAGCGCACTTCTCGCGTCTTGTCCTCCGCGGCTTCAATCGCAGCCGCGTCCGCTTGTTCACCGCTGAGTTTGTCCGGGTGATAACGGCTCATGAGACGCCGGTAAGCTGTCTTGATGTCGTCATTGCTGGTGTCCGGCGTGACGCCCAGTGAGGCATAAGCCGCGCGGACACGCGCCGCATCCGCGTCGCCGGCCGGGGATTGTCGAAAACCCTTCTGCGCCCGAATCATCGCTTCGACCTGCGCAAGTTCCACGCGGCCGATATCGAGTGCTTCGCAAACGTCCCAGATGAGAGCGCGCTCCCTGCCGGTGACGCTCGGCTTGGAGACAGATACCTCGATCAGGAGACGCACAAACAACAGGCGCAGATCGCGACGCCGCGCGAAACGGCGTTTCAGTTCGGTCGCCTTGGCGACCAGCGGATAACCGGCGCGCTTGCCGTCATCGAAGGCGGTGATGGCGGTGCGAACCGCGGCGGGCTTCAGGCCGAGACGGTGCATGACCTTTCTCGCCGCGCGAATCTCCTGCTCCGTGACACGCCCGTCTGACTTCGCCAGATGACCCATCGACTCAAAGAGAATTTGTACGTAAGCCGCGGGAAGGCGGCCCGCACGAATCATTTCGTCGTCGGTTGATGAGTACCGGGCAGCGAAGCCGCGATCAAACTGATGGCCGAGGACGAGCCCGACCAGGGCGAGCACCGGCTTGGTCGTGGCGAGGCCGGCCAACGTTCCGATGACCTTACCCCAGTACATCCCGGGTATCCTGCCCGCCAGGGCACCAACACACTATCGCCGAAGACACAGACCACGACCGTTCGTAAAACAGCGTCCATCGTATCGTCTGTGGCACAGCGTTGCCAAAGCGCTTGCGAGCGCCCCGGATGTCGCGCGATCATGCCGGGCGTTGAACGGAGAAGTGCATGTCCGACGCCCTGCTGGAATCCCGAATTGATGACCTTGAGCTGCTCGCTCGCGGCAAGGTCCGGGACATTTACGCGGTCGATAACGATCATCTGCTGATCGTCACGACCGATCGCCTGTCTGCCTTTGACGTGGTCATGCCGAAGCCCGTACCGGGCAAGGGCCGGATCCTGACGCAGATATCGCTGTTCTGGTTCGAGATGATGAACGACCTCGTGCCCAACCAGCTCACGGACCTGACGGTGGACGACGTGGTCGGCAACGAGAGCCAGCGCGAGCCGCTGCGCGATCGCTCGCTGGTCGTCAAACGTCTCAAACCGCTACCCATCGAGGCCGTTGTGCGCGGATTCCTGATCGGTTCGGGCTGGAAGGACTACACCGAGACCGGGTCGGTGTGCGGCATCGAATTGCCTGCCGGGCTGCAGCAGGCCGAGCAGTTACCGGCAACCCTGTTTACACCGGCAACCAAAGCAGACGTTGGCGACCACGACGAGAACATCTCCTTCGAACGCGTGGTCGAGCTGATCGGCGATACGCTGGCTGCCGACGTCCGCGACGTTTCACTGGCCATCTACGAACGAGCGCGTGCTTATGCACGAGCGCGCGGCATCATCATCGCGGACACGAAGTTCGAGTTCGGTCAGGACGGCGGCGGCCGCTTGTACCTGATCGACGAGGTGCTGACACCGGATTCGTCGCGCTTCTGGCCTGCCGACAGTTACGACGTCGGCATCAGCCCGCCCAGTTTCGATAAACAGTATATTCGCGACTATCTGGAAATGCTGGACTGGGACAAACGAGCCCCGGGGCCCGACATTCCGGATGACATTCTCAAAGCGTCGTCCGCCAAGTACGAAGAAGCGTTACGCCGACTCACGCGCGACTGACTGCCAGTCGCGGATAATGGCGCGCAGCGCATCGACACCCTCGCTGAGCGCCGCCGGACCGGGCTGCAGAATGATGGCGGACTTCACCTCAAAAACCTGACCTGCACGGATAGCGGGAATGTCCGCAAAGCCGGGGCGTTCCGCGACCCGCTCCGGGCGAAACTTTTTGCCGCACCAGGAGCCGATGATGATGTCCGGTGCGCGCGCGATGATCTCCGACGCATCGGCGATGATGCGGTCCTTGCCCAGCGACTGCTGACTCAGCTCCGGGAACACATCGTCTCCACCGGCAATCTCCACAAGTTCGGATACCCAGCGAATACCGCTGATCGGCGGGTCGTCCCACTCTTCGAAATACACACGCGGACGACGGGCATCGCTGGCCGCCTCGCTTTTTACAGACGCCAGGTGCTGCAACAGTTCATCGGCCAGTGCTTCCGCCTTGGCCTGCTCACCGATCAACGCGCCGACCGTGCAAATCATCGACAGGATTTCGGACACGCTGCGATGATTAAAAACATGCACTTCGACCCCGTGGCGGATTAACTCGGCAGCGATGTCGGCCTGCAGGTCGGAGAATCCGAGCACCAGGTCAGGTTCAAGCTCGAGAATCTTGTCGATCTTGGCACTGGTGAATGCAGAGACCTTGGGCTTTTCCTTCCGCGCCCGCGGCGGCCGCACGGTAAATCCGGAGATACCGACAATCCGTCGCTCCTCACCAAGCAGGTAAAGCGTTTCTGTCGTCTCTTCGGTCAGGCAGACAATGCGGTGCGGGTATCGGATTCTCATCGGGTGTCGGCGTTCAGGGATTGCGCATTGTGCGACGCGGCCGTCACGATATCCACCGCCAGCCGCGCTACAATGCGAGCAGTGAGGGAGTAGATAAATGGCTTTCAGCCCAATACAGACCGTGGACAACTTTGTCTGGGGCGATCGCATCAGCCGCTACGGCCGGCTGGGGCGCGTCGTGGCGACCGCATTTCAGTACCTGTACGCGCTGTTCCGGGACCTGTTCTCCGGCGGCCTGACGATGCGGGCCATGAGCCTCGTGTACACGACCCTGTTGTCGGTGGTGCCGTTTATCGCTTTCAGCTTTTCGGTGTTGAAAGGCTTTGGCGTGCACGAGCAACTGCAGGATCGCGCCTACCTGTTTATGGAACCTTTCGGCGATGAAGGTGTTGAGATCACTGACAACGTGATGCGCCTCGTCGAAAACGTTAACGGCGGCGTGCTCGGCGGTATCAGTCTCGCCTTTTTTATCTACACCGCGATCTCGATGGTGCAGAAGGTTGAGGAGAGCTTTAACTTCGTCTGGTACGTCTCCAAACCTCGTAGCTTCTCTCGCCGCTTTACGGAGTACATGTTTGTCATGCTGGTCGGTCCGCTGGCGATTGCACTTGCGCTCGGCATGATCACATCGCTGCAAAACGACAACTTCGTGCAGTGGCTGCTGAACAACGACATCGTTGGCCCCCTGTTCGTGGCCACCAGCAAGCTGACGCCGTACATCATTGTCAGCCTGGTGTTCGCGTTCCTTTACGCGTTCATGCCGAATACACGCGTCAGCCTGAAGTCGGCTTTACTGGGCGGCGTCGCCGGCGGCTTTATGTGGGCAAGCCTCGGCCTGGTGTTCACCGCGTTCATCGTCAACTCGGCGCAGACGCAAGCCGTGTACGCCAGTTTTGCGATTGCGATCGTGACGCTGGTCTGGATCTACCTGAACTGGATCGTGCTGCTGCTCGGTGCGCAGGTGTCGTTCTACACCCAGCATCCGGCGTACCTGCGACACGGACGTCTGGAGACCGAGCTATCGAACAGCGTCCGTGAACGCCTGGCCCTTAACATTATGCTGATGGTCGGCAAGGCGTTCCGCGACCCGGGCGTCACGGTCAACGTGGAACAGATCAGCACGGCGCTGCAGCTGCCGAGCCTGTCGATTGCGCCGGTGGTCAGTGCGCTTGAGGAAGGCGGCCTGCTGACGGCCAACGAGAAGGAACACCTGCTGCCAGGACGCGATATGGCAAGCGTCACGCTGGACGATATCCTCGCGGTCGTTCGCAGCGGCGGCGAAACCGGTTCGCTGCAGGACCCGGCCTGGGCAAGCGAAGTGGACGGCATAGCCAAAGACGTGGATATGGCGATCGCCAAGACCATCGGCACGCGGACGCTGTCGCAGTTCGTCGACGAAACCGAGCGATCGGTCGCATCGATTCGTACCGCCTGATATCAGGCGCCGGCGATCGTCATGCCGTCGACGAGTAAGGAACCGCAGCGAATACCGCCCCGCGTGTCACGATCTTCACCGACCGCAACGATGGAGCGATACAACTCCTTCAGGTTGCCGGCGATCGTCACCTCGTGCACCGGATAACGGACCTCGCCGCCCTCCACCCAGTGGCCGACTGCACCGCGTGAATAGTCTCCGGTCACCGGGTTCACGCCGTGGCCGATCAGTTCCTCAACGATGAGACCGGTATCCATCTGCCGGAGCATCGCGTCGAAGCCCGACGCATTGGCGCTGACGACAAGATTTTGTGCCCCGCCCGCGTTAGCGGTGGACTCGAGCCCAAGACGCCTCGCCGAGTAAGAGCTCAGCAGGTAACCCTGCAGGACGCCGTCGCTGAACACGGAACGGTCATAGGTCGCCACGCCTTCACCGTCGTAGGGCGCACTCGCCATGGCTTTTGCAATGTGCGGCCGTTCATCGATGCTCAGCCACTCCGGAAACACCGTTTCGCCAAGAGCATCGAGCAGGAAGGTCGACTTGCGGTACTGGGCTCCACCGGACACGGCAGACATCGCGTGACCGATAAAGCCTTTCGCAAGCTCGGGCAGGAACAGCACCGGCGCCGTGCGGGTCTGCGGTTTTACAGCACCGAGCCGCTCAACGGCGCGGCGGGCGGCCGTCTCTCCGATCAGGCTTGGTGACTCCAGTTCTGACGCGTCGCGAGACGCGCTGTAGTAGTAGTCGCGCTGCATGTCGCCGTCGGCTTCACCAAGCACCACGCAGCTGACGCTATGACTGGTCTTGGCGTAGCTGCCCAAGAAGCCGTGCGTGTTGGCATAACTTCGAATACCGCGGTTGCTGCCGACCGTCGCCCCCTCGGAATTGCGGATGCGTTTATCGTACGCCAGCGCAGCGGCTTCACACTCGATCGCGAGGTCGATCGCAGCGGGTGCCTCGATGGCCCAGGGGTGGTCCAGATCAAGGTCCGGAATGTCGGTGCACATCCGGGATTCGTCGGCCAGCCCGGCGTATGGGTCTTCAGCGGTCCGCGTCGCAAAGCCGCAGGCCTTCGCCACGGCCTCGCGGATAGCCGGCTCGGAAAGATCGGACGTGCTGGCGTTACCCTTTCGTGAACCCTGGAAGACGGTGATACCGAAACCGCGATCGTTGGTGTACTCAAGGTTTTCGACGTCGCCAAGACGGGCCGTCGTGGACAAGCCGGTGTCCTGGCTGACAGCAACCTCCGCCTGGTCCGCGCCGAGTCGGCGAGCCTCGTCCAGTGCGAGTGACATCAGCGCCTGGCTGTCGACCGTATTTCCCATCTCGCGGAAGCTCCTTCGGTGTGCGGGGCGTGTGATAGACTGCGGCGCCCGAGGCCGGGTAGCTTAGCTGTTGACCGAAACAAAACCCAGCAAAACTGCGCGCAAGCAGGCTCAATCGGAGCTCCAGGCGCTGGGCGAGCGACTCATCGACCTCGAGCGCGACGAACTCGCTGCCCTGCAGCTTGACGAGTCGCTGCTTGACGCCCTGGCGACGGCGAAACGGATTCGCTCTCACGAAGCCCTGCGACGACAAAAGCAGTACATCGGCAAACTGATGCGTCATGTCGATGCGGCGCCGATACGCGCCCTGTTCGAGGGCCGGGAACGCGACACGGCGAAGGAAAAGCGGCTGTTCTCGACCGCGGAACGCTGGCGCGACCGCATCGTTCGCGAGGGGCGCAGCGCCGTGCAAGAGTTCTGCGCGGGGAACGAGACGAACAACGACGAACTGAATGCACTCATTGACCAGCTCAACAAGGCATTCAGTGATCGGGACGAAAAGACGGCCCGCCGAGCCATATTTCGGCAGGTACATGAAACGCTGGTTGCAAGGAACAAGGACGAATAGGACATAGCGATGGCTGAGCAAGTTGGAATCATCATGGGCTCCCGCTCTGACTGGGACACGATGCAGCACACGGCTGACACACTCGCATCGCTGGGCGTTGCGCATGAGGTTCGCGTGGTGTCTGCACACCGTACGCCGGACCTGTTGTTTGAATACGCCGAGGCCGCCGAACAGCGCGGGCTGAAAGTCATCATCGCCGGCGCCGGTGGCGCTGCCCACCTGCCCGGTATGACCGCCGCAAAAACGCGGGTTCCGGTGCTGGGCGTGCCCGTGCAGTCGAAAGCCCTGAACGGGCAGGACTCGCTGCTCTCGATCGTGCAGATGCCGGCCGGGATTCCGGTTGGCACGATGGCGATCGGTAAGGCCGGTGCGATCAATGCCGCTTTGCTGGCAGCTGCGATCGTCGCCAATGAGGATGCAGACGTTGCCAAGGCGCTGGACGCGTATCGGCAGCAGCAAACCGAACGCGTCCTCGCCCAGCCTGACCCAAGCGTCTAGATTCCGGCGCACAACGTTTTCGCGTCATGACCAAAACCGTCGGCATTATCGGAGCAGGCCAGCTGGGCATGATGCTTGGCGAAGCGGCCGGTGCGCTGGGCATCCGCTGTGTTTTCCTCGACCCGTCGGACAAACCGCCGGCGCGATCGGAAGGCGAACTGATCCAGGCTGCTTTCGATGACCCGGCGGCGATTGCCCGCCTGGCGGCGCGTGTCGACGTCATTACCTACGAGTTTGAAAACGTACCGGTCAGCGCCGTGCGTTCCATCGACGCGGCAACGCCGGTGTATCCGCCCGCTGACGCTCTGGAAACGGCGCAGGACCGACTGTCAGAAAAACGCCTGTTCGAGACCCTCGGTATCCCCCTGCCCGCTTACCGCGCAGTGGATTCGCGAGACGATCTCGACGCCGCAGCGAGTGCGCTGGGTCTGCCGTTTGTCCTGAAGACGCGTCGATTCGGCTACGACGGCAAGGGGCAGTTTGTCATTCGCGAGGCATCGGATGTGCCGACGGCGTGGTCGGAGCTCGGTGGCCAGCCCCTGATTGCGGAGGCGTGGGTGGCGTTCGACTACGAAGTGTCGATTATTGCGACGCGCAGCATCGACGGCGATATCGCGCTGTACCCACTGACCCGAAACACGCACGCCAATGGCATTCTCGACACCTCCGTCGCGCCGTTGGCGAATGATGCGCTCGAATCACTGGCCGGCGACTACGGCAGGCGACTGGTCACGCACTTCAATTACGTGGGTACCGTCGCGCTGGAACTCTTCGTGGTCGGCGATCGCCTGCTGGCCAACGAGTTCGCGCCGCGTGTGCACAACTCCGGGCACTGGACGATCGAAGGGACCAAAACCAGCCAGTTCGAGAATCATGTGCGGGCCGTGTCCGGGCTGCCGCTCGGTGACCCGGCCGCCATCGCCCATGCGGGTATGAAGAACCTGATCGGGCGCATGCCCATGGGCGAGTTTGAGGGCATGCACGATTATGGAAAGACGGAACGACCGGGACGCAAACTGGGTCACATTACGCTGACGGCCGAAACAGCCACCGAGCGCGACCAGCGTCTCGACCAACTGGCCGACCGCCTGTCCTAAGGGGCGCAGGGGCGCTTGCTCAACAAACCTTGTACACTCAAGTGTTCGCACGCTTCGCGAACGTTTTGAACCGGGCAGCTGCTGATTGCGCATGTCGTATCTCGAACACTTCAATCTGACCGAACAACCGTTCCGGCTGACGCCGGACCCGGCGTTCGTGTATTGGAGCAAGCAACACGCACGCGCCAAAGCCTACATGGAGTCCACGATCTGGCTCGCCGACGGCTTTGTAGTTATCACCGGCGAGATCGGCTCGGGCAAAACCACCCTGCTGCAGAGTTTCCTGTCTGAACTCGACGACGATGTCGTCTACGCTGTCGTCTCACAGACACAACTGTCGACCACCGAGTTTCTGCAGGCGGTGCTGACCGAGTTCGGCTTCAAGCCGTTCGAGAAGAAGAAGGTCGAGCTGCTGGACATGCTGAATATGTTCCTGATCGAGCAGTACGCCAACGGCAAGAAGGTGCTGCTGATCGTCGACGAGGCGCAAAACCTCTCGACCAAGGTGCTCGAAGAAATTCGCCTGATGTCCGGTATCGAAACGCACAAGGAAAAGGTGCTGCGCATCATCCTGGCCGGTCAGCCTGAACTGAAGCAAACCCTCGACTCGCCGCGCTTAAAGCAGCTCGTCCAGCGCGTTCGCCTGCGTTTCCACCTCGGTCCCCTGGACCGGCGGGAGTTGCAGGAGTACATCGAGCACCGCGTCACAATTGCCGGCCGCGAGCAGGCGCCCTTGTTCGCCGAAGACACCTTCGATGCGATTCATCGATTTACCGGGGGCGTACCCCGACTGATTAACACCTTGTGCGACACCGCCCTGCTGTGCGCCTTCGCCGACGAAAAAGCGCTGGTCGATGGCGACGATGTGTCAGCCGCGCTGGAAGAACTCGGCTGGCAGGAACATCCAAACACCTCCGGCATGTACCAGGCACTCAGGGACCTGCCGGTGCGCAGCACCAGCAATCGGGAGGCCGTCAGCCAGTTCGAAGTGCGCTGCGAAGGCGAGTCGCTGGGCGTGCACCGGTTTCCGCCGGGTCGCGTCGTTGTCGGTCGTTCACCGGACAACGAGCTGTACATCAAGAGTAAGTTCGTCAGTCGACATCATGCCCAGTTCGTCACGGACGACGACGGCTGCACCGTGCAGGATTTAAACAGCACCAACGGTGTGTTCGTCGACGAAGAGGCGGTGAAATCGCGACTGCTGCACAACGGCGACGTCGTGTCGTTGGGCATTCACGAGGTGATCTACACCGACCTGAGGTCGGGCGACGAAACCGGCGATCACCCGGTCGACGATGAGCTGCTTGAGGAGTTCGACAACGACGGCGACGAGCCGTCAATCGCAGCGGAATAAGCGCTAGTTTTTAAAGCGCGAGCGCGGGTCGGTTCTCGAATCGCGCCGTTTCAGCAGCACCACGATACCGCCGACAAGGCAAAATAAACCTGTTGAGAAACAAATGGTTGGCCAGTACCAATGGTTGACGTACATCGACGCCATCAGCGTGATGGCGCCAACAACCAGGTAAAAGTACGGCAGTGCCTCGTAGATCGGCTTGGCAATCCACATGTCCCTCTCCCTCGTGCCGGGCTGCCTAATTCTGCACAGAACCGGGCCCGAGTCCAGCCAAAGCGGGGTGCTATGCGGTCCCGCCGACCGTCAGTTCATCGATCTTGAGGCTGGGCTGGCCAACCCCGACGGGCACCGACTGACCCTCTTTGCCACAGGTGCCAACGCCGCTGTCGAGTTCAAGATCGTTGCCCACCATCGATATCCTGGTCAGCGCTTCCGGCCCGTCACCGATCAACATCGCACCTTTTACCGGCGTCGTGATTTTGCCGTTTTCGATGAGGTAGGCCTCACTGGCAGAGAACACAAACTTGCCTGAGGTAATGTCCACCTGCCCGCCGCCGAAATTCGGCGCGTACAGGCCCTTGTCCACCGAGGCGATAATTTCGCCCGGGTCGTGAGGACCGGCGAGCATGTAGGTGTTGGTCATCCTTGGCATCGGGACGTGGGCGAAGGATTCCCGTCGACCGTTGCCAGTCGGTGCAACACCCATCAGGCGCGCATTCAGTTTGTCCTGCATGTAACTCTTCAGGACACCGTCTTCAACAAGCACGTTGTAGGCACCGGCCGTCCCTTCATCGTCGACGGCCAGCGATCCGCGGCGATTCGGGATGGTGCCGTCATCAACAATGGTGCACAGCGGTGACGCGACCTGCTGGCCAACCTTACCGGAGAACGCCGATGTACCTTTGCGATTGAAATCGCCTTCCAGGCCGTGACCGACAGCTTCGTGCAGCAGTATCCCCGGCCAGCCGGGGCCCAGGACAACCGGCATGGTACCGGCGGGCGCGGCGACAGCTTCAAGCTGGACCGACGCCTGTCGCACCGCTTCGCGTGCGTACTGCATCGGCTTTTCTCCGGACAGGAAATACTCGAGATCAGCGCGCGAGCCGCCGCCCGAATAGCCCTGCTCGCGACGACCGTCGTCCTCGAGAATGACGCTGACGTTGAAACGCACCAATGGACGCACGTCGGCAGCGAGCGTGCCGTCGCTCGCGGCAACCAACATCATGTCCTGTGTGCTGGCCATACTGATAATGACCTGCTCGATGCGAGTATCCAACGCTCGCGTTTCGCGCTCGATACGTGCCAGCAACTCGGTTTTCTGCGCATCGGTGATGCTGGAGATCGGATCGGTGACCGGGTACAACGGACTCGCCAGTCGTCGTTGCCATGCCGGCAGCTGTCCGCTGCTGCCCTGGCGGGCGATCGCGCGCGCCGCGGTCGCCGCATTCTTCAGTGCCGGCAACAGAAGCTCGTCGGAATAAGCGAAGCCGGTCTTCTCGCCGCTGTTGGCACGGACACCAACACCCTGGTCGAGGCTGAAGCTGCCTTCGCGGATGATGCCGTCCTCGACGGTCCAGCTTTCCGCGCGGCTGACCTGAAAGTACAGATCCGCATAGTCGACTCCGCCGGCCAGCAGGTGGCCCAGCGTGTCATCGAGATGGTGCTCCGCCAGTCCGGCGGGGTCGAGCACCGTCGACATCACGGTATCGAGAGCAGAAGAATCGCTTGTCACTCTGTGTCCTTAATCGTGTGTTCAGCCAGGCGCCGATTAGTCAGTGCCGGGAATTCCCTGCGCAGCTTCGTCTGCGCACCGGGATCGATGTTCGCGGCGACGAAACCCTCGGCGCCATCGCATTCGGCCAGTACCTGCCCCCACGGATCGCAAATCAGGGAGTGGCCGTACGTCCGGCGTTCGTCCGGATGCAGACCGGTCTGTCCCGGCGCCACCACCCAGGCCAGGTTTTCCACTGCGCGCGCACGAAGCAACACGTGCCAGTGCGCCGCCCCGGTGGTCTGTGTAAACGCGGCCGGCACGGTAAACCACTGCGCACCGTCCTCGAGCAGCCGCCGGAACAGCTCCGGAAAGCGCAAATCGTAACAGATCGTCAGCCCGAGCCGACCCGCCGGCGTGTCGACGCAGACCGGATCGTCGCCCGGGTACATCGAGTGAGATTCGCGATACGACTCACCGCTGCCACCGAGATCGACGTCAAACAGGTGAATTTTACGATACACGGCCCGGGTCTCACCGTTGTCATCGACCACAACTGACGCGCCGTACACGCGTTGCTCATCCGGCGATCGCAGCGGCAGGCTGCCGCCGACAATCCATACACCCAGCGACTTTGCCCGATCCGCGAGGAACTGTTGAATCGGTCCTTCGCCCTCGTCCTCGGCAATCGCCGTCTTGTCGCGGCCGCGCCTCGGCATCAGTGCGAAATTCTCCGGCAGCACGGCGATGCGAACGCCGTCATCAGAGGCTCGCTGCAACAGCTCGCCGATGCGGGCAAGGTTCGACTCGACATCGTCCTGGCTGTTCAACTGAACCGCAGCAACGCGGACCGCGTCACCAGTCACGGCTGTGACTCACCGTTGACGCAGCCCGCAAGGCGACCCTTGTCCGCGAAGCTCTCCGCGCCGGAACTCACCATGTTCGGCTCCGCCCAGGAACCGTCGATATCGTAGTAGACCTGGCTCAGCTCCTCGAGCGGCTTTTTGAAGATCTGCGAGAAAATCAACGCCGCCACGGCGGCCTGCGGGCCGGCAATCACAGCGGCACCGATGGGCAGCGCGTTGCCGAAATTCGCGCTGACGATTGCCGACTGTTCGTAGTCTTCTGCGACGAGGCCGGCTCGTCCCACGATACCGATTGCGGCAGCCGGACCCTCCAGTGACAGGTTGCAGGTGTAGGTATCACCATCAACGATACGAAACGTGCCTTCGATTTGATCGAAGCCAAATCCCCGCTGGAACACATCGGAGAAGTCCAGCGACAGGCGTCGCGGCAAGGCAACGACACTCATGAGGCCAAAGACGCGACCGGCACCCGGGTCGATATCATCGAGTTGCCCCGGACCAAAACGCACCTGCACTTCGCCGTTCAGGGTCGCAAGAAAGGCGTTGCTCGGCCCGCCGGACCAGCTGACATCGGACACCACCGACAGGTCTTCGCCGTTGATACCCGGCTGGTAATTTAGTCGCTGCATGGTCGACTTGATGTCGGTGCTTTGCAGGCCGCCGATCGCACTGACCTTGTAGCCGGTTGGATCGCTGCTGTCAGCGAGCCAGCTGCCGGTCCCCACGATTTCGAAACTCGGATCGGTCGCGATGAAGCGTTCCGCAACCAGCCCGGCATCGGTCCGTACGATGTCGGCTTCCACGCGACCGAGATAACGTTCGCCCAGCGCGAACTCATCGGCACGCAGCGATATCGACGGCAGACGCCGCGGATCCACCTGCGACGCTTCCGTCGCATCGACGCCCTCGTCGACCGCATCGGCGTCCGAGTCATCGCCCGGCAACAGCAGGCGCTGCATCTCGAGTGTCAGCGTGGTGTCCGCCGAGAACTGGTACGGCAGCGTAATATTGCCCTCGACCGAATCACCGCGAACCTGTAACTGCCAGTCGCGTGCGCTGCGATCCATGCGCAACCAGTGATTTTCGTAGCGCTGACCGAGCAGGGACAGATCCGCGACCGTGACCTCCGCCGAGCGTATGCGGCCCACCACGTCGGTGTCGGCTTCGGTGCCCGATGACAGCGCCAGCCACTCGTCCAGGTCAAAACGGCTGACGTCGCCGCGAATGTGCAGGCCGCGGGTCTCAGGTTCACTGGCGGCGGCGTCGCTGCCCATCAGCAAGGTGCCGCGGTCAAAGTCGAGGCCACCTTCGGACAGGAAGTTCATGTACCAGGACAAGTCGGCGGTACGACCGGTCGTGCTTATGCCGGTCGAGCGGATGCGAATGTCGCCCTGAATTGGCTCAACTTCATCGGCCGATTTGCCAAACGGTTCGGGCAGCGCTATCGCCACACCGTCCATTTTCGATGCGATGCCGATAGCCAGCGGATTCGGCTGCTCGCCGCCGGATGGAAACAGTAGCGTCGCGGTGTAGTCGGACGCGCCCGTAGCGAGGCCCTCAATCGGCAGGCCAAAGCCCTCGGCAACCGCCTCCGCCGACGTCCTGCCATCGACCGTGGCAATGACCTGGTAGCCCTGCATGTCGGCCGCGGCGCGTTTCAGGTTAACGCCGATGGTGTCGCCCAGGAAGCTCGCGGTCAGATCCTCGGCGGCGATGGTGGCCTTCTCGATAACCACACGGCCGTTGATGTCCGTAATTGGCGGCTTCAGGCCGTCGACGATCAGCGACGCTTCGCTGGCGTTGACGCCGGCCGTGAACTCGAATTCCCGCCACTGCTTAAGCGGCACCGTCAGGTCCAGATCGGCGCTTGCGGTGCCGCTGACACTGACCGATTCCAGGCGGCCGCCGAGCAAGCGGTCGATGGGGCTGTTCCTGGAGAACTGCACCAGCGACGCCATGTCGCCGGTGGTCACGCCCTCGATTCGCAACACCGGTTCGCGCAGGTCGGCGATCTCGACACGCGCATCCCGCGTCTCCAGCCCTTCGGCATAGGACAGGTTTTTCTCGGTAAACAGGCGCGTGTTTTCCAGGATGACGTCCATGCGGCGAATCTCGGACGTCGGCCACTGCCGCAGGTATTTGAACAGCGAATCCTCGACGGTCGCCTCGAGCAGGAACCGTCCTTCGCCGTTGTCGAACGGATACTTGTCGAGGGGGCCGTACAAGCGCGTGCGACCGTTGTCGATGCGACCGGACAACAACGCGTTCTGGAACCAGTTGTACAGGTTCGGATGCAGTTTCTTTTCGGGGATGTAGCGCTTCGCCGAGCCAAGATCCACGACCGTCCAGCGGCTGGCGAGGTCGATGACCGGCGCGTTGTCGCCATCGATGGTCAACTGCACGTTCGTCTCAGCGGTGATATCCCGGTTTCGAATCGCAATGTTGTCCGACAGCACCGTGGTCAGATCGCCGCTTGTCCGCCAGATTACCGTGCCTCGCAGCTCGTCGAGATCAACCGGCACATTGAGGTACTCATACAGCATCAACTGCACGTCACTGGACAGCAGTTCGAGGCGTCCGCCCGACTCATCAGCTCGTATACGTCCGGAAAACCCGCTGATGCCCGGCAGCGTATCGACGCTCTCAACGCTGACACGCTCCATGTCGACTGACAGCGAGTAGCGCAGTTGCTCACTGCCGATCCCGGTAATCGTGGCGTCCAGCGCGCGGAGCTCGCCGGTCGGCGCGAACGCCAGCATGCGTGCCCGGTTGGTCTCGTCAAACAGCGGTGTAAACAGCGCAAGGTCCGCCAGGTTGAGGTAGTCCGCCTGCGCGTCCAGCGACGCCACCTTGCCGTGGGCATCGAGCCCGGTGTCCAGGCGGAACGAGGTCTCCGGCCACGCGCCCGACGACGTGCCAAGTCGCAGGCGGCTGCCCGCGAGTAGCCAGCCATCATCGTTGCGGCTGTATTCGAGGCGGCTTTGCAGTGAGACCGGCAGTGAACCGTCTTTTGAGACGTCCTCGACATCCATGTCAACCGCGACCGATCGGACGCCGTCGGTTGCGAGTGCCATCGACACGTCAAAATCACCCTGGCCGCTGTCCACGGTCAGGCCCGGACGACGCGCCAGTGCCGCCACGCCCGGCAGTTGCAGCTCGGAGAATTGCGCCTGCAGGTCCCAGAAGCGCTCCTCTTCCGGCAACATCTTCAGGTAGGTCGCGCTGACGCTGACATCGTCGCCCAGCGAGTCGGGCAGACGCACGAACGCGCCGAGGGCCACGCGCTGCTCATCGCTGGTCAGATTAAAGCGTGCGACGTCAAACAACTTCGGTCGCTCGTCGCCCGGCTGAATGAAACGCAGCTCGATATCCTCGCCGATCAGCTCGATCTCGCCGCCGGCGGGCATAGCCTGACCTTCGCGCTGCGGCAGCAACGCACCGATCTCATCGCCCTGCACCCAGAAACCGCCGCTTTCCAGCTGGCGAACCTCGATAGCAGACTCGCGCACGACAACCCGGTCAATCGCCACGGTGCGATCCACCACGAGGCGAATCAGCGCAATGCTGATACTGACCTCCTCGGCCGCGATAATCCGCGCGTCGTTGTCGCGGCGGATAAGTTCGGCGTTCAGGAATTCGAGCTCCGGCCCGCTCAGACCCCAGCGCGCATCCATGCCGCTGAACTCAACGTCGACGCCAATCGCATCTCCCGCCCAGGCCTTGATCTGGTCCTGGTACTCGGGCAGCCGGGGCAGGAACAGTCGCAGCAGTCCGACACCGATCGCCAGCAGGATGACGACACCGGCGACGGTATACGCAATCCATTTGAACAAGCGGGCGAAAAAGGGCTTCATACGATTACAGCAACACCACGTCGAACTGGTCCCTGAAGTACAGAGCCTCGGTCTGCAGTCGCAAGGTCTTGCCGGTCTGCTCCTGCAATTCGGCGAGTGCCGGTGCCTGCTCGTCGAGCAACATCTCGATAACGTCCTGGTGAGCGAGCACCATGACCTCATCAAAGTCGAACTGTCGTGCCTGGCGGATCACCTCACGGAAGACCTCGAAGCACACAGACTCCACGGTGAGAATAAAGCCTTTGCCGTTGCAGGTCGGGCATTCGTCGCAGAGGATGTGTTGCAGACTCTCCCGCGTGCGCTTGCGAGTCATCTCGACAAGCCCCAGTGGCGATACGGGGGTGATCTGGTGGCGGGCGTTGTCGCCCTGCATCGACTGCTCGAGCACCGCCAGTACGTTCTCGCGGTGTCCGACCTCCTCCATATCGATGAAGTCGATAATGATAATCCCGCCGAGGTTGCGCAGCCGCAACTGCCGCGCGATGGCAACGGCCGCCTCGAGATTGGTGCGGTAAATGGTCTCCTCGAGATTGCGGTGTCCGACGTAGGCACCGGTATTGACGTCGATGGTGGTCATCGCCTCGGTCTGATCGAAGATCAGGTAACCGCCCGACTTCAGCGGGATGTTCCTTTCCAGCGAGCGCTTGATCTCCTCCTCGATGCCGTGCAGGTCAAAGATCGGGCGCCGGCGGCGATACAGCTCGAGCTTGGATTCGATCTCGGGCAAAAACGTCGCGGAAAATTCGGTCATCGCATCAAAATCGTCTTCGGAATCGACAAGGATGTTCTCGACATCGACCGTTACGAGGTCACGCAACACGCGCAGCGGCAGGGCGAGGTCTTCATGAACCAGCTGTTTTACCGGTTGTTTGCTGCACCGTAGCTGAACGACCTCCCAGAGCCGCGCCAGGTATTTCAGGTCCGCTGCCAGCGCCTCGTCCTGTGCGCCCTCGGCGACCGTTCGAACGATCGCCCCGCATGCCAGACCCTGGTCCGCCAGCAACTGTTCGGTCATCGCACGCAGTCGATCACGCTCCTCCGGATCCTCGATTCGCGAGGAGATCCCGACCCCGGAGCTTTTCGGCAACAGCACGAGATGTCTCGACGGCAGGGTAATGAAGGTGGTCAGGCGAGCGCCTTTGTTACCCAGTGGATCCTTGACCACCTGCACCAGCAGCGAGTCGCCTTCACGAACCAGCTCGCGGATATTCGGCAGCTCATCTTCGGTGGCGTCGCTGTCTTCGACGCTGCGCGTGATATCGGACGCGTGCAGGAACGCGGTCCGCTCGAGACCGATATCGATGAATGCCGCCTGCATCCCGGGCAGCACACGTGAGACGGTGCCGAGATAGATGTTGCTGATCAGCCCCCGGCGGCCCTCGCGTTCGACGAAGACTTCCTGCAACACGCCATTCTCGAGCAGCGCTGCGCGCACCTCCGAGGGCGTGACGTTGATCAGTATTTCTTCCTTGGCGGAGTCTTCGCTCATCCCTGATGGTCCTGCAAAAGTGTTACGCCGACCTGCTCAAGCAGCTCGGCCGTCTCGTACACCGGCAAACCAACCACGCCGGAGTAGCTGCCGGAGAGCGATTCGACAAACAGGCCGCCCAGTCCCTGCACGGCGTAGGCACCGGCTTTGTCCCGTGGCTCACCGCTTTGCCAGTAGCGATGCATCTCCCCCGGGTCAATCGCCCGGAAACGCACCTCGGTTTGCGAACAGGCAGTATGCAGCGAATCGCCGTGTCTGACCGCGACGCCTGTCATAACCGTGTGCGTTTGTGCGGATAACGCGGTCAGCATGGCCACCGCGTCATCTTCGTCTACCGGTTTGCCGAATACACGCTCGCCCAGCACCACGGCCGTGTCCGCCGCGAGAATCACACCGTCGTGTGAGATCGCGTTGGCCTTGTCGGCAGCCAGCCGCAACACCATATCAGCCGGCCTCTCGCCCGGCAGGCGACGCTCATCCAGATCGGCGCCACGCTGGGTGAATTGGAGCCCGAGTGCCCGCAGAAGTTCAGCGCGCCGGGGCGATGCCGACGCGAGGTGGAGAACCGGTGTCATGGCGAGCTATTCCCGATGGTAAGGGTGCCCGGTATTCAGCGACCAGGCGCGATACAACTGTTCCGTGAACAAGACCCTGGCCAGTCCGTGTGGCAGGGTAAGCGGCGACAGTGACCAGACGAAATCGGCGCGCTGCCGGCACGTGTCATTCACACCGTCCGGCCCGCCGATGACGAAAGCGACGTCACGACCGTCATTTTGCCACTGAGTCAGTTTTTTGGCGACGTCGCGACTCGCGAGGCCTTTTCCGCGCTCGTCGAGCAGCACCATGGATTCTCCGGGACGGAGTTTTTGAAGGAGGGTATCGACCTCGGTGTCAGCAGCACTCTGGCCCGCCTTGCTGCGGCGAACGGTCTGGATCGTGTCGATCCGGAATTTCCAGTGCGCGGGAAACCGGCCGCTGTAATTGCGGCATGCTTCATCCACCCAGGCCGGCTGCCGGTCACCGACAGCAAGCAGCCTTAAGTGCACCGATCAGCTTTCGGTGGCGGCGAGCTCGTTAACCGGGCCGAGCGACCACAGTTTTTCGAGGTTGTAGAATTCCCGCATCTTCGGAAGCATGACGTGCACGAGTGTGTCCTGCAGATCCAGCAGTACCCATTCGCCCCCGTCTTCGCCTTCGACACCGATCGGCTTGTGGCCCGCTTCGCGCGCCTTTTCCGCGACGTTGTCGACCAGTGCCTGCACATGGCGGCTGGATGTGCCACTCGCCAGTACCATGTAATCGGTCACGGTCGTCATGTCCCGTACGTCCAGCTTTACTATGTCCAGCCCCTTGATATCGTCGAGCGCGTCGACGACCAGATCGCTTAACTTTTCGCTGTTCATACGTATTTACGCTCTCTCATTCGGCTCCAGTCTCCTTCTTCACTTCACCATAACACCCACTGCGCGCTATCGATTCCCTGACCGCGTCCGGCATCAGGAAACGGGGGTCACGACCGCCCGCAATCAGATCTCTAATATCGGTTGACGAAATTTCCAGTTGAGTCACGGCGTGGATGTGAATCCTGCCGCAGAGGTCGCGGCGCAGGTCGTCGCCGCGATGCGTCCCCCGGTCTTCCAGTAATGTGCCCAGGACCCCCATATCGGGGGCTTTCCAGCCGGGTCGATGCGCGACCACCAGGTGAGCGAGGTCGAGAATCTCCTCCCACCGATGCCACTTCGGCAGGCCAAGAAACGCGTCCATTCCGATAATCAGGCTCAAGCTGGCGTCCGGATACTCCGCTCGCAGCGATGATAGCGTATCTACCGTGTAGGACGGGCCCTCGCGCGAAATCTCCCGGTCATCGAGCACGAAGCCCGCCTGCTCCCGGATGGCCGACTGCACCATGTCCAGCCTCGCCGCCGCGGGTGCAAAGGTCTGCCCGCGATGCGGCGGATCGCCGCAGGGAATGAATCGCAACTCGTCGAGCGACAGCGCCTGCAGCATTTCGAAGGCGGTGCGCAGGTGGCCATAGTGAATGGGATCAAAGGTGCCGCCGAAGATCCCCATCGTCATCATGAAACGACACGCTCCTGAAAACGGCCCGTCATGCAGCCTTCCTGTGTTCAGACGCCAGTCCAAAGACAAGGTTCATCGCCAGTTGCCACGGGTCGGCTCGACGTTGCCCCTTGGCCGCCGCATCCGCCCGCGCGGCGTCGACCAGCAAGGCGCCGAGACTGTCGGTAGAGTGGCGGCCCAACGCATGTCGGAGCAGCGCCTGGCGCTGTTGCCAGACGCCGTGTTTGCGCATCGCACTGCCCAGGTCCTCTCGCCGTCGCACGGCCTCTGCCAGCGAAAACAGCGTGCGAATCTCCTTGGCCAGCGACCAGATGACGATGACGATTGACGTGCCCTCGTGCTGCAGACCATAGAGTATGCGCGCCGCGCGATCGCTGCGTCCGGCAAGGGCTGCATCCGCCAGTTTGAACACGTCGAAACGGCTGCTGTCGGCCACAGCACCCGACACTTGCTCGGCACTGATCTGACCCTCACCCAGCAACAAGCGCAGCTTCTCGATCTCCTGCGCTGCCGCCAGCAGATTGCCCTCGACGCGGCCCGCGATCATGCGCACCGCTTCGGTATCCAGTTGCAGGCCAGCTGCGCGTCCGCGCGCCGAAATCCAACCGGGCAGGTCTCGGGCCTCGACCGGCCACACCGGAATGCTGACGCCGGCCGCATCCAGACTTTTAACCCATTTCGTATTCTGCGTGCTTCGATCCAGCTTCGGTGTGATGACCACCAGCATCAGCTCATCATCAAGCTGGCCAAGCAAATCGACAATCGCCTGTCCTCCACTGCGACCGGGTTTGCCGGTCGGCAGGCGCAATTCGATGAGACGCTTTTCAGCAAACAGGGACATGTTGGCACCCGACTGGAACAGCTGGTTCCAGTCGAAGCCAGCCGTTGCGACATGCAGGTCGCGCGACAGGAAACCGCGGTTCTTTGCGGCCGCGCGCACCGCGTCCAGCGCCTCGTCGACCAGCAGATGCTCGTCACCGCTGATCAGGTAGCAGGAGGCCAGGTTCGATTTCAGGTGGGAGGTGAGCTGGTTAGCCTGGATCTTCACAGGCTCTCCACGTTGATCGCTTCGCCTTCGAGCAGCACCGGGATGCCGTTCACAACGGGGTACAACAGCTTGCCGTCGTCGGTGACGAGCGCCTCACTGACGACGGTTTCCAGCGTTGCGCCGCTGCGGTTTCGTGCGCTGCCATCGGAGATCGCGTCATTCAGCTGCGAGAGCGCGTCTGCTTTAGCAACAGACAGGCCCTTGTGAGTCACCGGACAGCACAGGATCGTGAGCAAGCGTTTATCCATCTTGGGCCTATGGTACGCCAAGTACGCGACGCCAAGAAGCTTGGGGCGACATCGGGCTTGCGTTACCATGGACCGTCTGACCGCCGCATTCGCGCATCCCATGTCCCGACCTTCCGAAAAATCCGACTGGCTGGACGGTGCTGCCGTTTTGTTGTCCGGGCTGTGCCTGTTGCATTGCCTGGCACTGCCGCTGTTTGTGGCCGGGTTACCGATGCTCGCGCAGTTTGGTGACGGGCACCTGCACCTGGAAGTACTGATCGTTATTGTCCCGCTCAGTATTGTCGCGCTCGCACTGGGCTATCGACGACATGGCATCGCAAACGTACTGTGGATCGGCGTGCTCGGGCTGGCGATCTTGTTCACCGGCGCCACCGTGGTGCATGAAAATTTCGGCGAAACCGCCGACCGCGTCGTCACGATTACCGGGTCCGTTGTGCTTGCCATCGCGCATTACCTGAACAGCACACGACGGCCGTTGGTACTCACCAGCGGAGACTGAACTAGTTACGCAGCTCGCGTGCCATGTCGTGCTGGCCGGTCTTTTCCAGCAGAGCAACAATCATCGCTAAGTCATCCGGCAGCGGTTTGAAGCGTTCGTCCAGTAATCGGCAGCGCATTACCAGTTTCATGGCGTCGATGCCGGCGTCGATTGACAGCAGGTAACTCACATAGCGCTGACCGAATTTCAGTGCGGGA
>JBCDJX010000051.1:0-25076 GCA_038747355.1 Pseudomonadota bacterium
ACATGCTGGAAATCGAAGGAGGTCGATAGCAATGGCGCAGATGAACATGATCGAGGCCATTCGTTCGGCACACGACGTGGTGATGGACCGCGACCCGAGTGTTGTCGTTCTTGGCGAGGACGTTGGCTATTTCGGTGGCGTATTCCGCTGCACTGACGGTCTGCAGCGCAAGTACGGCGAGCACCGCGTGATTGACGCACCGATCGCCGAAGGCGGCATTATTGGCGCTGCGATCGGCATGGGCGTCAACGGCCTGCGACCGGTGGCGGAGATCCAGTTCGCCGATTACATCTATCCAGGCTTTGACCAGGTCGTCAGCGAGCTTGCTCGGCTGCGTTACCGTTCCTGCGGCGAGTTCTTCGCGCCGGTCACGATTCGCACACCCTGCGGTGGCGGCATTCGCGGAGGCCAGACGCACTCGCAAAGCCCGGAGGCGATCTTCGCCCACATCTCCGGAATCAAAACGGTGATGCCGTCAAATCCGTATGACGCCAAGGGCATGCTGATCTCGGCGATCGAATCCGATGACCCGATCGTGTTCTTCGAGCCGAAGCGTATTTACAACGGGCCGTTCGACGGTGACCCGGAAAAACCGGCGGTGTCCTGGGCCTCACACCCAAAAGGTGAAGTCCCGGAAGGTCATTACACCGTGCCCATTGGTAAGGCCGCCGTTGTGCAGCCGGGCACGGAGCTGACCATCGTGACCTACGGTACGTTGGTGCACGTGGCGCAGGCGGCTGCCGAAGCCACCGGTGTCGACGCCGAGATCATCGATGTCCGCACGATGTTCCCGCTCGACAAGCCGACGCTGGCGGAATCCGTCAAGAAAACCGGTCGCTGCCTGGTCGCACACGAAGCCACCCGCTTTATGGGCTTCGGCGCGGAACTCGCGGCGCGCATTCAGAAGGACTGTTTCTATCACCTCGAAGCGCCCATCGGGCGCGTCGCGGGCTGGGACACGCCCTACCCGCACGCCTTTGAGTGGCAATACTTCCCGGGCAAGAAACGCATGATCGACGGCATCCGCAAAATGATGGAGGCAGAATGAGCGAATACACTTTCAAACTGCCGGACCTCGGCGAAGGCACCGTCGAATCGGAGATCGCCGAGTGGTTCATCAAGGTCGGCGATATCGTTAACGAAGAAGACGTGGTCGGCACGATGATGACCGACAAAGCCGCGGTTGAGTTGTCGTCCCCGGTGACCGGTAAGGTACTGCGCCTAGCCGGTGAGCCCGGCGACATTGTCGCCGTTGGCGCCCCGCTGGTCGTCTTCGAAACCGACGGGGTTGCGGTCGAAGAAACCGTCGAGGAGACAGCGACAGAGAGCGTGGAAGAACCCGTGGCAGTCCCGGCAGCACCGCTTGCGGTCGACGCGCCGGCACCCGCCGCTCTCGACAATACGCTCGCCATGCCGTCATCCCGTGTCATTACGTCGCCCGCCAATCGGCGCCGCGCGAAAGAGATGGGTGTGGACCTGGCGCGGATCCCGGGTACCGGAGCGGGAGGACGTATTACTCGCAAGGACTTTGACCAGTACCTGAAGCGCCAGGCCTTTGCGGCCGGCGCGCCGGCAACCGAGCCCGCGCCAACCGAGACGCGTGAGATTAAAGTCATCGGCCTGCGTCGCATCATCGCCGAGCGCATGAGCGAAGCCAAACGCGAGATTCCGCACTTTTCCTATGTCGAGGAAATCGACATCACGGAACTCGACGCGCTGCGCAGGCACCTGAACAGCCAACGTGATGCCGCCGACCGACTGACGATACTGCCGCTCCTTGGTATGGCCCTGATTCGCGCACTTCGCGACTTCCCGCAGTGCAATGCCACCTATGACAAGGCCCGCAATGTGATCCTGCAACACGGTGCCGTGCACCTCGGCGTTGCCTCACAGACATCGGACGGATTGAAGGTCCCGGTTGTACACAACGCACAGGCCATGGACCTCGACACACTGGCAGGCAGCATTCGGCAGGTGACGGACGCTGCCAAGAACAACACGGCCAGCAAAGAACAGTTGTCGGGATCCACCATTACAATTACCAGTCTCGGCAAGCTGGGAGGTATTGCCTCGACGCCGGTTATCAACAGGCCGGAAGTGGGCATCATCGGTGTCAACCGCGCCGTCGAACGCCCGATGGTGGTCAACGGCGAAATCACGATTCGCCTGATGATGAACCTGTCGACATCGTTCGATCACCGGTTTGTTGACGGATACGATGCGGCCGCGATGGTGCAGGCGATCAAGCAGATGCTGGAACACCCGGCGACCATTTTTATCTAGTCGGCAGCGACCCAACTAATCAACGGTTGACCGCTCCCGCCAGAGCGACATCATGCCGTCGACGAAGTCCCGGTCGCCACCGTTCTCCGTCGACAACCAGACTTCGAAGGGCGACTCGCCCCTGGGGTAGATCGTTGCAATGGTGTCCACCGCGAACGACTGCGACCACACAACGTCGATATCCTCGATGTCCTCATAGGCCGCGTCGTAGATGTAGAGCTCCCCGGAATCCGGATCGGTGTAGTAGCTGGTGACGTATTCGGTGCTGTAGAACTGTCCGTCATCGGCAATCGACAGCAACGCCGTAGAATAGAAATGCAGGATCTCCTCGTTTTCCCCGAGGATACCCGCCTCACGCAAGTAGGCGATGTCGGAATCGCGCATCTGGTCGCCGCTGATTACCGACGTACTGGGCACGACTCCGATCGGTTAGGTAATGGCGAGCAAGAGAATCGGCAGGCCGATCAGATAAGCCAGCGCATTCGACCAATGGAATACCGGCACGCGTTCGGCGCGCTCGGGGTGCGTTCGGGCCGTTGACGCCATGGCCAGGACCACGGGCAAAAGCACGACAAAACCGAGCAAACTGACCAGCCAGTACGGATCTGGCAGCGCGGACACGGCCGCAAGGCCGTACAACGCGATGGCCAGCAACACCCGCGCGGTGGTACTGGACAACAGGGTGCTGTCCAGCGATGGCGCGAGCGACTTCATGTACCAGTAAAACGTCACAACGTAGAAGATCGCACTGAGAATCGGCATCACGCCGGACTGATCTCGTTCGCGGATGAATCGCCAGTTTCGGTAGCTCCAGTAAATGGCATACAGACCGAACGTGGCGAAGTACATCAATACAAACTTGATGGGGCCGGTACAGTAGAAGCGCGGCTCACTCCTGCCGCTGTCGGTGTTCGATTCGGGCGCTTCGTAGTAGCGCGTTCCATCGGAAGTGTCAGTGGGTTCCATCAGCGTGACCAGCCGTCCGCGGTTTTTGTGGGTGTGGGCGCCGCAGGCTTGGCACCAGCGATCAAGCGACTGCCGGGCGGCAACAGGCAGCCAGTGAATTGCAGGTCAATCGTCGACGTCCTCAACATTGATCTGCCCCGTGATCCGGCGCCAGATATGTGACCAGTAAACACCGATCGCGAGGATCACCGACAGACTGACGAGTCCAATCCAGATGACGGCGTCCATCGATGCGGCTTCGAGCAGACCGATGTCGATCAAGAGCCAGATGATGCCGGCCAGCAGGACCGCGGCCAGCGCCACACCGAGCGTACCGAGCGCGCGCCAGGTTGCTATCCAGTACACCGACCAGCCGATCAGCAATACAGCGACGAGAATCAGGTGGACCGGGCCAAAGCTGCTGGCGGCGACGGCGGCACTGATCCAGTGATAGGCCGACTGACCGCTCGGGTTGAAGGTCAGGAAAACGAGAAGCAGGGCTGCGATCAGGCGTATCAGGAAACCGGACCCGCTGGGACCGTTGTTATTGGTTTTTTGTTCACTCATGCGTACAGATGCTCGCTCGGGACGTTCTCACCCGAAACGGGCGCAAGGACGTGCGTGACAAGGTTGGGATTGGCCCGCTTAGTCGCCGACCGCCTGGAACTGGTACATCGCTTCGACAATCGGCGTGAT
This sequence comes from Pseudomonadota bacterium, assembly GCA_038747355.1. Taxonomy (GTDB): domain Bacteria; phylum Pseudomonadota; class Gammaproteobacteria; order Steroidobacterales; family Woeseiaceae; genus UBA1847. The sequence continues at coordinate 3,925 of JBCDJX010000051.1, forward strand.
CGTCTCGCCGTACTGGCCAAACCACAACTGGTGCAGGCGGCGAATCTTCGCGGTGCGGTACACGCCGGCCAGCGCCCGGTCCGCTACCAGGCGAAACTCGACGTCGCCCCGCTTCACCATCATCGCGTAGGGCTCAAACGACAGGGCACCGCGGCTCAGGGTATAGCGATTACGGGCATTCTCGGCGCGAAACTCCTGGCCAATCAGCATGGCGCGGTCGGAGGCGTAGCCATCGACGTCTTTCTTGTTCAGCAGTTCAACGCCCTGATCGTGGGTTTCAATCAGAGCCAGGGTCAGGTTGATGCGGTTCACTTCGGTCATCTGGCGAAGAACCGCTTCCGTGGTCGTGCCACGAATCGCTGCGATGGTCTTGCCCATCGCATCTTCCACCGTGTCGATCGGCGCGTCGCTGCGCGACATGATCGCGCTGCCGGTGATAAACGTCATCAGCGTGAAATCGACGCGTTCGCGGCGAGAAAGCGTCACGGTGGTGGCACCGCATTCGATGTCAACACGACCGGATTCGACCGCGCTGATTCGATCTTCCATGGACACCAGTGGGACGAATTCGATGTCAAGCGACTCGAGCGCGAGAGTGCCACGAACGGATTCAGCGATTTGCTGACACAGGTCAATGGAATACCCCGCCGCTGAGCCGTCCGAATGGCTGAACGACAATGGCGGCGCGTCCGGCACAAAACCGATTCGCATCACGCCGGTTTCGGCGATCCGCTCAAGCGTTGGGCTGCCGTCTGCGACAGCGGTCGATGCCAGGAAAACAAATGCGAGTGCGACAAGGCCTGACTGCATGCCAGCCTCCCATGATCCACGTGTGTCCGCGAGTCTGGCAGATCGGTGTTCACGCTGTCCACACCGGCGGGGTGCGGCGGCTCAGCGGACAAACGCTACGGTGTCTGTGGCAGCACCGGCATGCCGCAGATCATCGCATCGACGGCGCCGGGATCGGTCTGTCATGGGAGCCAGAAACAGGAAGGCCCGCTTTTGGCGGGCCTTTCTTTCATTGATGATCGTCAATGATGGACGCTTTGAGCTTTCTGCTTTGTCGCGTTTTCGTGTTTTCAGTTGGGACGGTCCCCTTTCGGTTTCCGCTCCTCTCTCCAACCCGAACACGTTCTTGGTATCGGGTCACTCTGACCTGACTAACCGGTTTCTTTCCGAGGTCTACCGGTTCGTCCCTGTCCTTCCGTTACGCTGCTTGCGCGTCGCTCCTTCCGTACAGGTTCGGTCTCGCGTCCACCGCCCCCGACACTTGGAGAGGCTCGGACCTCTATCAGCAGGGCGGTTACCAGCAGGTTTCCCTGCCAGCAGAGGCTTGCGCCTCAAGCTCGAATCTACTCGTTCCACCAGCGACCGCAAACCTTTCATTTGAAAGCTTCAACCGGTTTTTTAGTGCCTGTAACGGGAACCGAACTTTAGAAAAAACTCTTCAAGTAATTTCCATCTAGACTAGACCGAGTCCATGCGTAAATCTGCGCAAATCGGACTTCGTCGTCGGCGTTTTAGAGGGGCCAGCACAGCAAATCTTCAGCCAGAACGGGCTCAAGTCCGCTGTTGTCACGAACAAGTGCAACGTTCTCATCGATCGATCGCAGCGAACGCGCCATAAAGTGTCCCAACATGAGCTGCTTGGCACCACTGTCTTTCGCGACCTGGCCAATCCGCGACGGTTCCGCGTGCAGCTGTCGCGCCGCCCGACCCGCGCCCTCCGGAATCGCCATGTGCATGACCAGCAAGTCAGCGCCGCTGGCAAACTCGGCGAAGCTGCGGTCCGACCCGTTCTGGTCCGAGGCAAACACAATGCTGTTGCCGTCAATTTCCACCCGGAAGGCAATGGCCGGCACGATGCCGTGCGGCACGTGGCGGGCGGTAATCCGAAGGCTGTCGGTTTCATAGACGGTGACGGTGCGCTCCGGGAGAACTTCACGAGGAGCCAGCGTCGTGCTTCCCCCGTCGAGGTACCTGGCGAGGTATTGATAAGCCGAACCGTCAAAACTCAACAGATAGTCGAGCCAGGCGCTCAGGCCCGGGAACGGCCCGCCGCCGGACGGCCCGGCGACGACCAGATCGCCTTCTCGCGAAGAAAAGACACCGGACTTCAGCAAAGCAACAAAATCGGCGGAGTGATCGGTATGAAAATGGCTGAGGCCGACAAACTCGAGGTCCTCAAAGCGCGCGCCAGACTCTCCGTAACGCAAGAAGCTGCCGCCCCCTGCGTCGATCATGATACGCGCACGGCCATCGATCCAGAGCAGGTACGCCGGTGAGGCGCGGCCGTCGTCCGCGATCGGACCGCCGGAACCCAGGACCTGCAGAACCAGTGCCTGGTCTTCCGTACAGGTTTCGGCAATCGCGTGGTGTGGGATCAAGGCCAGAAGCAGGACCAGGATACGCATCGAACTCTCCACAGTGTCGTTGGGCCGGATGCTACCATCCATGCATGCTTGAGTTGGGACGGGTTCTGGTGTTCGGGGCTGCCGGCATCGACACACTGGCGCGATCCACGCTGCAGGAGGGCGAATCGGTACCCGGTACCATCACCACTTCACTCGGCGGCGTCGCCTGTAACGTCGCGCTGAACCTGGCCCGGCTGGGTGTCGATGTCGGCCTTGTCAGCTGCGTCGGCGACGACGACGATGGCCGCCGGGTCGTGCGTGAAATCGCCGAGTCCGGCGTCGATACACGCTACGTCTCGATACGCGATGCCCAGAGCACGGCAAGGTATGTCGCGCTGCTCGACGCCGAGGGCGACATGCGCCTCGCCGTGTCGTCGATGCGTGCCGTTGAGGCGCTGGCGGTAGCCGATATCCAGGCCCTGCAGAATGACAGGCGGCAGGCGGCTGCCGTCGTCGTGGATGCCAACCTGTCGGAAGCGACGCTGCGCGCTGTCCTGCAGCGGGACAGCGACGCCGTTCGGTGCGTGGATACGGTCTCCGCCGCGAAAGCGGTTCGCGTGCGCGAGAACCTCCGCAACATCGACGTGTTGAAAACGACACCCGCCGAAGCCTCGGCACTGACCGGTGTCGGAGCCGAGCGCATTGATGCGCTGTGCAACGCACTGTTGGAACGGGGCGCAGGCAGTGTCTTTTTGTCGATGGGCGCGCGGGGGCTGCGTGTTGCTTCGCGGGAATCCGCGGTCACACTTGCGGCACGCTCACCGGAGTCCATACAGTCGACGTCCGGCGCAGGCGACGCGTTGCTGGCCGGGATCGTTTATGGACGGCTGACGGGTGAGGACATCGTGGGCGCTGCCGAGCTCGGACTCGCAGCGGCGACACTGACGCTGAGCTCTGGCGGCTCCACTTTGCCCGCGCTGACCCGCGACCTGCTGGAAGAAACAAGGAAGCACTGTGCAACAAATGCCTGAACTCTCGGACGAGGTCGCGGAAGCGCTCGCTAACGGCAGCCCGGTCGTCGCACTCGAGTCGACCATCATCAGCCACGGTATGCCCTACCCACAGAACCGCGAAACCGCGCTGCAGGTGGAACAACGCGTCCGCGATGCCGGTGCGACACCGGCGACGATCGCGGTCATCGACGGCGCCCCGGTCGCCGGCACAACCGCTGAACAAATAGATCGGCTGGCGACCGGCGATGTGATCAAGGCCAGCCGGCGCGATCTCGCCATGCTGTGTGCCCGCGGATTGACCGGTGCGACCACCGTCGCCGCAACGATGATCATCGCGAAGCGCGCTGGTATTCGCGTGTTCGCTACCGGCGGCATCGGCGGTGTCCACCGTGACGTAGCAACGACGATGGACGTGTCAGCGGACCTGCAGGAATTGGCTCGAACCCGTATCGCTGTCGTCTGCGCCGGCATCAAATCCATACTCGATCTGCCGCGGACGCTGCAGTATCTCGAAACGATGGGGGTGCCGGTACTCGGCTATCGGGCAGACGAATTACCCGCGTTCTACTCGCGCGACAGCGGTCTTGCCGTTGATTACCGGGTGGATTCCCCGACCGACATAGCGAAGATTTTGCGCGCGCAGGACGCGCTCGGCCTGAACAGCGGCGAACTGATCACGGTGCCGGTCCCGGACACGTCAGCAATCCCGTTCGCGCAGATGGAGTCAGTGATCGAATCTGCCATCGGCGACATGCAGGTGGCGGGCGTCACCGGCAAGGACACCACGCCGTTCCTGCTGTCCCGGGTCGCAGAGAAGACCCAGGGCGAGAGTTTGTCGACCAACATCGAGCTGATCATGAACAACGCCGCGCTCGCCGGCGAAGTTGCGGCGGCCTACGCGGATTGATCGCCCGGGCGTCGGACCCGGGCGATGCGCACTAGAGCGCCTTCTCGACGCGAATGACCTTGTGGACTTTCTTCATCGTCGCATCGTCGACAAAGTGAACGGCGTCATCGTAACCGGCTGATTGCAGGATGGCTTCAATGGACTGACGCGTTGCGTCGTCGATCGCCTCACCGCTCAGTATCGTGATGCCGTCGCCACCGCCGATGCGTTCTACGACGACACGACTGTCGGTATCGACGTTGATATCGATATCGGCGACGTCGATCACCTCATCGAATGCCGGTAACTCGATCGTCTTGCCATCAATATTGAACTGGAAGCCGGTCTCGTCGCGGCTGACGAGGATATTGCGGCCCTGGTCGTCGGTAAACGAGCGGTTTTCGCCAATCTGCAGATTCATCGGATCAAAGTCGATGCTATCGCTGGAGAAGGCAATATTGACCGGATCATCACCGTCGATCGCCACGATTTTTACGTCGAACTCGGTTTTGATGTCGTCATTGGCCAGCGCCGGTATGGCGAAGGCCAGCAAGCCCATAGCCAGTGTCAGTCGTCGCGTCATTGTCGCCCCCTTTGGTATCGGCGTAGTGGTTAACGTCTGTATGGATGCACGGCGCCGCCAAATCGTCGCAGTCCTCTCAACCTGTTGCTCGCGCTGCCGATACAGACAACAGACGCGCTCGACGACGATGCCAGCATGCAATCGATTTACCAGAAACAGCAAAACGACGGTTTTCGCCGCCTGCGGTTTAGGCAACCGCTGGAGGGAGACTACCGCGCGCAACTGCTGAGTAAAGGGATGTTGCCGCTTCGGCTTGCGCTGCTTGTCGCCGCGCTGGTCGGTTTCGCGCTGTCGGCAATGGACACTTTCAGCCACGGCCCGGGTTTCAGCGGTGACGCGACGCACCTTCGCACGCTGCCGGTTGCAACGCTGCTGTGCCTCCTGCTCGGTGCGACCTACCTCGAGAAACTACGCCCTTTTCTGACGGGCCTGGCAGTCATTGCCAGCCTCGCCTCCGCAGCGTCGCTGCTGGTTTGGTCAACACCGGGCGAAACGCACGCGGTCGCCTCAAGCCTGCCCGCCTACCTGCTGGTCACAATGTTTATCTATTTGTTTATCGGGCTGCCATTCAGGCCAGCACTAGCAACCGGCGCCACGGCGCTTTTGCTGTACGCCGGCAATGGATTTATCGCCGGGCATGAGCCTGGTGCCATTGCACACGGTGTGACGCTATTGCTGGTGGCCAACCTGATTGCGGCAACCAGCCTCTACACGCTCGACTACCACCGGCGGCAGAGCTTCCTGCGTGAGGGTGAACTCCGCTTCCGTGCCAGCCAGGACCCGTTGACCGGAATCGCCAACCGCGGTGCCTTTGAAGACTACTTCGAGCGGGCATGGAAGCACTGTGCACGCGAACAGATTCCCATCGCGGTCGCGCTGGTCAATATCGATCACTTCAGGGAATACAACGACTGCTACGGACACCCGGCCGGAGACCAGTGTCTGAAGGCCGTGGCAAGGGTCGTCGACGATGCAAGCCAGCGCCCGCTGGACTTTGCGGCTCGATACGGCGGTGAAGACTTCGTGCTGTTGCTGCCAGGCTGCAATACATGTCGCGCCCGGGACATTGTCGATGAGCTGCGGCGCAACGTCATCGCCAGCGTGATTGAACACGCTGGCTCGCCAACCTCGGCACTTCTGACCGTCAGCGGGGGCGTCTCCAGCCTGATGCCACGTAACGGTATCGACGACCGGGACGAGCTGATCCGACTCGCCGACGAAGCGCTTTACAACGCCAAGTCCGATGGCCGCAATCGGGTGGCGGCCGCCGAAGACGGCGTGGCGGACTCACGTCTTGCCAACGTCATCCGGCTTGCGGACGTCCGCAAGCAATTCGCGAGTAGCTAGCGCCTAGCGGGGCGCGTCAAACGCCGTCGAGAAAAACAGGCTGTTCAGGAACAGCCGATTCGTCCCGTACCAGTAACCGCGGAAATTCGGGTTGTCCGCAAACAGGATGATGGCTCCCCGCCCACTACGCTGCGCAACCAGCGCCGGTGTACCGGCAATCTCGTCGATGTTGTCCTGCGAGGTGTATCCGGACAGGAGCGGGCTGTCGGTGTAGCGAATAACGACGCCGTAGGGATTGTCCGGTGTGTCCAGCGTCGCTCGGCTGTTGCGATGCAAGGCGATGTCGCGATCGTCGTAGCCGAAGCCCAGCGGATGGCTTGTATCAAGATCGCCGGCAAAAATCGCGCCTCCGATCACGTCGACGGCTTCCTGCTGGTCTTTGACCGCGTAGTCGAGGCGCTCTGTCGCCTCCTCTTCGCCGTTCTCGTCCCCGGTGGTCGGAAGCTCATCCGGCGGAGCCGACAGCGCCTGCAGCCACTGCGCACCACTGCGGAATCCGACGGCCGTGCCGCCCTCCTGAATCCAGGTGCGTAACCGGGCCTTGACCGTTTCATCGACGCTGTCGTAACTCCCGTTCGGCAGCAGCAAATGCGTGTAGTCGGACCAACGGAGCCTCGCCAGCTGATTCATATCAACGAGCACAACGGGCATGTTCATCCGGTAGTCCATCAGGTGCCAGATCTCTCCGGAGTCGTAGCGCGACACATTATTGCCGACAACCAACAGCGCCCTGGGTGCCGTTATGGGTTCGAAAGACGGGCCGCCCACATTCACGCCATCTGTCCCGTTGACGCTTCGACCGGAGGTCAGTGCGTGAACACGAATGTCCGGCGCCGACGCGGCGACTTCGACGAGCTTCGCGTGAATCGCATCGTCAGAGAGGTCCTGGCGCTCCAGCGGAATCACAATATCGCCGCGGGAGAAGCGCACCTCGCCGTTGCGTGTAAATGCCTGGAACGGCCGCTTCGCCACGCGAGCTAACATGCCGGTTTCGAGCAGCGCAGAAACTGCCCGGGGCGCGTAGTAGGACCCCCATTCGACCGCGTAGCCGTACGTTGAGCGTGGCACAGACGGTGCCTCCGGCCCGATGTCGACACCGTCGAAGGACGCCGTGCGAATGCCGCGCAGTCCGCGACTGTCCAGCGACGCGTAGTCCAGGTTGAATGCCAACGGCATGGTCCATGTCGACACGTCATAGAACGTGGCGTCCTCGAACGTATCGACAGTTTCGAAGATGGTCCGAATCATTCGGAACTGCGGCTGGTTGAGGCGCACCAGCAAGGCCTCATCGGCGTCAAAACGCTGGTTGTCGACGGTGACATCGGCGGCCAGCGCATCCACTTCGATGCGGTGATAGGTCAGGATATCGACGAACGCATCCAGTCGCGCCTTGTCGCCACCGGCGCTGAAAACAAACGCCTTGGTCGGATAGCGGCCGGCCTCCTCTATCGCCGACGTGTAAAAATCTCTCTGGTAGGCCAGATACTCGGTGCGAAGATTCGCGCCGGCGCGGATGCTCGCGAGGCTGGTCCTGAACTGCTTGCGGATGTTGTCTCGAAAGCTTCGCAATCCGTTGTCCGAGTCGATAACACGCCCCATCGCGGCGCCCGCTTCGTACAGGATACCTACGCCGCCATTGATCAACGGAAAGGTCGATCCTTTGCCCACGTAGTAGTTGTCGAATCGCTCCCCTGACCAGTACAGGGCGCCCTCTGCATCGAGCGCTTCGGCGGAGAACCGCGTGGTTTCAGCCATTAGCCGCTCCGCCTCATCCAGCGCCAACGGGTTCGTCCGGGTCTTCTCGCCCGGGTGAAAGTAGTAGGTCGCGTTGGAGCCCATCTCGTGGTAGTCGACCGTCAGGTTTGGCCGCCATTCATGCCACTTGCTCATCCATGCGCGCGGCTCAGGCTGCGTGAGCAATAACCACTGGCGGTTCAAATCGAACCAGTAATGGTTGGTCCGGGCAAACGCCCAGCTGAAGCGGTTTTCGATGTGGTTGGGGTCTGAGACAAGCCGCTGACCCGCGTAGGACTCAACCCAGGCAATACGCTTCGCGTGGCCGTCCGGATTGAAAACGGCGGTGACGAGCAGGACGCTGTTGTCGAGAATGGCTTCCGTCTCCGAGTCTTTTGCCGCCGCCAGGTGGTAGATGAACGGCAGCGCCGTATCCATGCTGCTCGCTTCGGAACCGTGCACGCCGTAGTTCACCCACGTCACCATAGGCATGTCATCAAGGTCGGCCGGAGGCTCGCCGTCGCCGCTCAGTCGTCGATGCTGCTCGCGAATCTCGTTGAGATTGGCGCGGTTCTCCTCGCTGGTGGCGACAACAAACAGAATGGGCCGCCGCTCATGCGAATAGCCGATCACCTCGACACTGAGCCTCGGACTCTGCTCCGCCACCATCGTGATGTACTCGACCATTTGGTGATGGCGGACCGGTTGCACGCCGAGTTTGAATCCCAGGAAGCTCTCGGGAGTAGGGATAGCCGGGTCGTAGGTGACGTCAGCGGGGAACATTTCGACCTGGATATCCCGGTCGTCGGCGAACGACAGCATGGCCAGCACGAGGAGGAACAACGGTAACAGTCTCATCGGGGGCTTCCTGATTGCGGGCTCAGCATTCTAACGGAAGTCGCCGCAATGGGTTGCGGCTCCGGCGACGGCGACCCGTTACCCGCCTTAAACAGCGCCGGGGCAATCAGTTGGCAAGCCGGAAAAGCAAACGCTTTATCGGCGTCAGCTGCGCCGGAGACCGCGCAACGGTGAGTCTCATCTGACCTGGGCAGTTTCGGCGAATGCAGCGCTGCGCGGTGCAAGATTCGCCAGAAACTGGTCCGTTGCCCGACGCCAACTGCGCTGCTCGGCATACTGGCGGCAATCTTCCCGGTTAAGGTCGAGGGCGCGGCTGCAAGCCGCATACAGATCCTCGTCGAGAACGCCGGTAACGCCGGGTTTGACAACATCAACCGGACCGGTCACGGGGAACGCCGCGATGGGCAAACCGCACGCCATCGCTTCGAGCATAACGACGCCAAAGGTATCCGTCTTGCTCGGGAAGACAAACACATCGGCGCCCGCCAGATGGCTGGCGAGGTCTTCTCCGAAGAGGTAGCCTAGGAAATGACAGTGAGGATTTGCCTCTGTCAGGCGTTCGCGATCAGGCCCATCGCCGATAATGATTTTGCTGCCGGGCAACCCCAGCGACAGGAATTCCTCAATGTTTTTCTCGACCGCGACGCGGCCGACATAGACCCAGATCGGTCCCGGCAGCTTGTAGTCCTTCGGGTTTGTCGGCGTAAAGACATCGGTCTGCACGCCTCGCGACCACAGCACCACGTCGTCAAAGCCACGTTTAAGCAAGGTCTGTCGCACTCCCTCGGTGGGCACCATGGTTCGAACGGCGGGCCCGTGAAACCGCCTCAGCATGGCCGCAGTCCAAGGTATCGGGACCGGAAAGCGCTGCCTGACGTATTCCGGAAACTGCGTGTGATAAGCCGTCGTGAACGGCATACGCCGGCGCATGCAGTAGCCACGAACGGCCAGCCCTATGGGGCCCTCGGTAGCAATGTGTACGCAGTCCGGCTCGAATGCGTTGAGGTCCCGCCGAATACCCCGGCTGGCGAATATCGACAAGCGAATCTCGGGATAGGTCGGCATCGGAACAGTACAGCGTCCCTCGGGGGTCACCATGAGAACCTGGTGGCCAGCCTTCTCAAGCTGCAGCCGGGTTTGTCCCAAAGTCGTTACCACGCCGTTGACCTGGGGGGGCCAAGCGTCCGTTGCAATTGCGATTCGCATTGCGAAATCGTCGAAAAATAGAGTGAAAATCAGGTTACGATGGCGTGACAGTTCGTTTACCGAGGTCTATAGTTTTTAAGATATTCGTCATTCTTTCGTCATGAATCTGACGCCCTGCAGCAGGATACTACGTGTCGCTCGGACGAAGACGGAGCCCGACAACCCATGTCTAACATGATTGCGTACTTCAATTATCTTGAGGGCGGGATTTGCCTCAAGATCAACAAACTTAGTCACCGCCTGTGGCTGAGACGGCTGTTTTCTGTGGTCAGCAAGCTGGGCAATGGTTGGGTTTACGTCCTGCCGGCGGCGGCAATTTTCGCGTTGCAGGGGCCCGCCTCGCTGCCGGCTCTGCTGCAGGCCGGGCTGACGGCTTTGGCCGGCGTCTTCACTTACAAGTACCTAAAGCAGCGGCTGGTGCGAGAGCGTCCCTACATCAACCACGGCGACATTCTGTGCGGGGCCGCACCGCTCGATCGCTACAGCTTTCCGTCCGGCCATACGCTGCATGCCGCGTGTTTCACGACAATGTACGCGCATATCGAACCCATGTTGCTGCCTATCCTGCTGCCGTTTGCACTGCTGGTAGCGGCCTCGCGGATTGTTCTTGGCCTTCACTACCCGAGCGACGTGATCGTCGGCGCGAGTATTGGCCTGGCCCTGGCCAGCGCCAGTATCGCCCTTTTCTAGACGGCGGTTATTTCTTCAGCGTGATAGATCGGCGGAAGTGTCGGTCTAGAAGAAGCGCTCGTAGATCACCGTGCCCCACACCATTCCGACGATAAAAAGCGCCACAAAAACGGCGGCAGAGCCCATGTCTTTCGCCCGGCCGGATAATTCATGGTGCTCGTCACCGTGACGATCGACGGCGGCTTCAATCGCAGAATTCAGTAACTCCGTGATCAGCACCAGCAAGCAAACGCCGATCAACAGCGCCTTTTCGAGCGGCGAACGACCAAGCCACAACGCGATCGGCAGCATAATCAACGCGAGCGTCAGTTCCTGGCGGAATGCCGACTCATGGCGCCATGCCTGAGCAAATCCCTGCGCAGAATACCGAGTCGCTCGAATTACGCGCAGAAAACCGGTGTTGTCGGGTTTACCCAAGGGATCAGCTCGTCACCAACGTTGCAGTGACTGTAACGAAAAGCCGGCCGAATCGCGACGCTGGCTAGGCTGCGGCCATCGTTTCGGACAGGGCAAAAACGTCAGCCACAAACGGTGAACCTGTGTGCATTTCAAGAACCTCCAGGGTGCCATCGGGTCGTTCGGCGAGCGCGGTGCCATGTTCCACCCAGTCGCCATCGTTGGCGTAAAGGCAACCCTTGATCATGCGCACACAGGGCCTGTGAATGTGGCCGCAGACAATGCCGTCAAATCCACGTTCAAGCGCGTACTCAGCGGCAACGATCTCGAATCGACGGATATGTTCATTTGCCCCGGAGAGGCGACGCTTGATGCTTGCGCTGATCGAAAAGTATTCATGTCCCAGAAGCAATCGCATTCGATTTACGAGCACGTCGAATTCCATCAACAGCTTGTACGCGGCGGCGCCAAATTTCTGCAGGTTTGTCCCTTGCCGAATGCGACCATCGAGTACGTCGCCATGCGTGATCAGCAGGCGCTGGCCCGTCGGGGTTTTGTGCTCGGCTTCCAATAGAACCGGAATGGCAAAGAACACTTTTCCCACTACATTACGAAACTCGACGTCGTGGTTGCCGGGGATGTAAATCACGTCAGTCCCGCTACTCGCCAGCTCGATAATCCGGGAAACCACCTGGCGGTGTGTCTCGGGAAAACGGGGTCTGGACTTCATTCGCTCAAGGTCGATGATGTCGCCCACCAGATAAATGCGGTCCGCATCGACGGAGTTGAGAAAGTGGAGAAGATCCCTCGCGCGAGACGCCTTGGTGCCGAGATGAACGTCCGAGAGCCAAACGGTGCGATAGCTGGAAACCATGTCACTACCTGTCGATCTCTGATGCTGGAAGCTTAGGACCGCGAATTGACAGTAGATTGATCGTTTGGTGACAGTTGCATGTCACGGAAACGCGTTGCGCGTTATCGGTGACGACTTATTCGTCGTCGACGGTGTCCTGTAGCGGTTCGCTCACGGCGGGCGGGTCGTCGTCCGGTTGGGACGTCAGTCGATCTTTATCGTCCCCAAGCAACGCCTGGCTGGCCAACACCACACCCGGCAACAGGAAAAAGACACTGAAGATGTAACCGAACGCGTAACCCCGGTTTTCTTCGGTCTTCTCGCCCAGCCAAAGCGCTGATCGAACGGGCAGTTCCTTAAGCACGGGCACCAGCGAAAACAGCAGCACGCCAGAGATGTTGTAGAACAAGTGCACCAGGGCGATCTGCAAGGCAAAAATGCCGAACTCACCGGAGACCGAGGTTGCGGCAAGCAACGCCGTAATACAGGTTCCGATATTGGCGCCCATGGTGAACGGGAATACCTCTCGTACCGTAAGCACACCGGAGCCCGCCAGCGGAACGATCAGACTGGTCGTGGTAGACGACGACTGAACCAGCACAGTAATTACTGTTCCTGAGGCAATGCCGCGAACCGGTCCGCCGCCGATCGCCCGCTGTACGATGTTCCTTGCGCGCCCGGTCATGACCTCGCGCAGCGATTTTCCGAGCAACAGGACCGACGACATGACCATTGCGATACCGATGAGAATCACCAGCAACGCGCCCGCTGTCGTCGGCAGGAACGCCAGGGCATCGACAAGGAAGCTGGCGACAGGCTTGGTAATCGCACCGAGCACATTGAGATTGCTAACCGATGCGTCGGGACCGGCCGCAAACAGCTGTGCCGCGTAGCCGCCCAGTTTCTCCAGCGGACTGAACAGGATCTCAACGGGCAGAAAGATCAGAATGCAGAAGAAGTTGAAGAAGTCGTGAACCGTGGCGGCCTGGAAGGAATTGCGAAACGCACGTCGTTCACCCAGGTTGCCAAGGCTGACAATCGTGTTGGTAATGGTCGTGCCCATGTTGGCACCCATAATCATGGGAACGGCAATACTCACCGGGACACCACCGGCAACCAGACCAACAATCACGGAGGTCACCGTGCTGGAAGACTGAACGAGTGCTGTCGCCAGGGTGCCAAGGATGACACCGACAATCGGGTTGCTGGCGAATTCGAAGATCCGCGCTGCGCCGTCAGCGCCGCCGGAGATCCACTTGAAACCCGCGCCAATGACGCTGACACCCACGAGCAGCAGGTAGACCAGCAGGACGACCGTCAACCAGGTCGCGAGGCCCCCCGCGCCGTGGCGCGAGTCGTGAGCGTCGCTCATGCGTTTTTGACTCCAGGATGGTAAAGACGGGACCGGGTGTTTCAGTTTTGTTTCGTTATATCCCGGCAGACCATAACGGTAGCCCGCAGTGATTCCGCGTGCAACCAATACCGGTGGGTATGCGATAATTCGACGGCGCGGCGCAGGACACGGCCAGACCGCGCGACCCGTGTCGGTCTTGCCTGCAACGAGCCTTTCTATGTTCAGTCTTTTCCTGCTAGCCCTTTCGCGCCAACTGTCGCTTGCCGGCATGGCGGTCGCGGCTCTGTTCGACCGACGCCGACGCTGGACCGGCCGGTTACTCCTTCTGCTGCTGACACCCGTCTTCGTCGCGACGCAGTTGATCACCTGGCTGTTCTGGCTGCTCGACGAGATTCTGTTTCCGCGTTATCACGACGTGGAAATCCGCTCCCCTCTGTTTGTCATCGGACCGCCCCGGACCGGAACCACGTTCATGCACCACGTCCTGGCCGCGGATGAAAACACCACCACCTTCAGACTTTGGGAGTGTCTGTTTGGTGTGACGATCAGCGGTCGGAAAATCTGCCGTGGCCTGCTTCGTCTGGATGCGCTGACGGGCCGCATCGTTTCCCGACTGGCCGCACGCATCACACGAGGGCTGCAATCCTCCATGGATGATGTTCATCCGCTAGGGCTTAACGACCCCGAGGAAGACTTTCTGCTGTTCCTGCCGCTCGCAAGCTGTTTCCTGATTGCCGTGCCGTTTCCGGAAGCCCGTTGGCTATATGCCTTCTCCCGTTTTGACAACGCGATATCGGCACGTGATCGCAGCCGCTACCTCCGTTGGTATCGACGCTGTATCCAGAAACACCTCTACGTAAACGGACCTGACGCGCGGTTCCTGTCCAAGAACGCCTCCTTTGCCGGAATGGTGAACAGCCTGCTGGATGAGTTTCCTGACGCCCGCATCATCAGCACATGGCGAGATCCGATGGAGGCGGTGCCTTCCCAGTTGAGTTCCCTGCGCCCCGGCCTCGCAGCGCTGGGCTTCACGCAATACGACGACACGTTTCGTGACGCCTTGATTGAGCAGATGCTGTTCTACTACCAGCACCTGTCGGCCGCAGAAGCGAGACAGCCTCAGCGCATCGCGCGAATCGACACTGTCGCGATGCGCGAGCAACTCGACCGCAGTGTGTCTGACGCGTTCGACCAGCTCGGGCTCGAGGTATCGGCGAGTCTGAAGGCCGAATTGGAACGCCGTTCTGACGCATCCCGGAACCACCGCTCGTCTCACCAGTACACCTTGCAGGAATTCGGCCTGGACGAGGAGCTGATAAGATCCCGGTTTAACGACGTAAGAGGCGACCCGGACACCGGCTAGGCCCAGACCATGCGCTCCATTGCGGCAACACAAGCGGAATCGATCGACGAGTTCATGCGTCGGTCGGACGAGACGCCAAGCGGTCGGCTCGGCCGCGTTGTCATCGTGTCTGATTCGGTGCCCGAACGTAACGGCGTCGGCGCCTACTACCAGGACCTGACCGACCAGCTGGCGGAACGGTGCGAGCAGGTTGGCTTCCTGTGTCCTGACGGCAAACACGGTTTTCTGAAGATTCCTCTGCCGGGCGATCCCACCCAGAAGATCTGGATTCCGTCCTACCGTGAGTTTTCAAAGATGATGCGCAAAATGCAGCCGGAGTGCATCATCGCGGCGACTCCCGGCCCGTATGGCCTGATGGGTTGTTACTTCGCGCGCCGGCGCAAAATTCCGTTTGTTGTGGGCTTCCATACGCACTTTTCCGGCGTCACCGATCAATACAACAATCCGTTTCTCCGTACCTTCAGTCGTTTCTACTTCAACTGTGCGGATTGGGTCATGTTTCGCTATGCGGATCTGGTTCTCGGTAACTCGGAAGCGATGGTGGAACTGGCGCTGTCGCTCGGCGCGAGGCGCGCCGAGGTGATGGGTACGTTGTTGCCTGTGACGTCGCTGAACGAGCCGGTAACGACGCCCCGGGAAAAGCTGTCACACGTGATTTTCGCGGGTCGACTCGCGCCGGAAAAGCGCGTGCGGTGGATCATCGACGCCGCTGCGGCACTGCCCGACATCACGTTCACGCTCGCAGGTGATGGCCCACTCAACGACGAGGTCGCTGCCGCTACTGACCGGCTCTCGAACCTGCGCTGGCTGGGCTGGGTAGGCCGCAGCGAATTACTGCAGGCGATGGATGAAGCGGACCTGCTGGTTTTGCCGTCGGTGGTGGAGTCTTTCGGTACTGTCGCGCTGGAAACCATGGCGCGTCAGCGTCTCGTTTTGGTGACGCCCACCTGTGGCATCGTGGAGTGGCCGGACCTCGCGAGCAATCTGTTCGTACTTGGCAAAGACGAATCTGTCGCTTCAGCGATCGAGCGTATCGCCGCCCTGCCCGCTGACGAACGGACAGCGATCGCTGAAGCCTCCTGCAAGGCGGCACGCTCGCTCAACGACAGCAGCGTCCGTCACTGGTTGAGTTTGCTGGAAACCGACGAGCCGAATGCCACCTAGACACCGACAGCGCATCTTCGTTGTCTCTATCCATGACGTCATGCCGGAGACACTGTCACAGACACGGTTCCTGTTCGACCGTTTGCGGAGCGCGGGGCTGGATCAGGTCACCCTGCTGGTCGTGCCGGGCCGACAGTGGAGCGACGAATCGTTGGTCGAACTTCGCCAAATGGCTGAGCAAGGCGCCATGCTTGCCGGTCACGGGTGGAATCATCGCGTGGACACTATTCGCGGCCTGAAACACCAACTGCACAGCCGGCTGATTTCCCGTGATGTCGCTGAACATCTCGCGCTCGACGCGAAAGGGATTCATGCGCTGGTGGAACGCTGCCATGACTGGTTCACGCAAAACCAGCTACCGGTTTCCGAGCTGTATGTACCGCCAGCCTGGGCGATGGGTTCGATCTCGGTTAAGGAACTGGCAAAGACACCGTTTCGGCTGTTTGAAACGTTTGGCGGCGTCCTGGATACGCAGGACGGTCGATTCCGGCGGTCCGCAATGGTCGGTTTTGAGGCAGACAACCTTCTGCGCGTCGTTTCCTGCGCGGTGTGGAATCGTCTGAACCTGGCGGTGGCCGGCTACGATGCGCCGGTGCGCGTCGCCATCCATCCCAACGACCTGTCACTGGGCCTGTCCCGATCCCTGGAACGGCTGATCGACAGTGGCGGCCGCTCGCTGACCTACGGACTGCTGGCGGCCTGATCAGCCGAGCGGCGCACATCAGGCAATGTAGGCTTGCACCGTGTCGATGAGAACGTCGGCATCGCAGGGCTTTTCCAGGCACCCGGCCACGACCAGGTCGCCCAAATCCTGGCGGACGGCGAACTCTTCATCGACGCTAAGGACGATAATATTGGCGTCCGGCATCACGGCCAGCGTTTTTTCGATGGTCTCAGGGCCAGACATCCCCGGCATGGACATGTCCTGCAAGATCAGGCCGATGGCGCTGCCGTGCGTCCGGACAAGCTCAACGGCGTCGGTGCCGTTGTTCGCCTGCAGCACAGCAACGCCGGCACGCTGAAGAATCTCGACAATAAGACCTCGGACGAGGTCGTGGTCATCGACCACGAGCACGAATTTGGGTCGTGCCTGCGATGTGGATTCTGAACTTTCCAAGTCTCTGACAGCCCGCTTCCTGTTGGTTTTACTGCGTCACTTGGACGTCCCAATACTGGCACAGTGCTCTGGGTAGATAAAGCGGTATTGCCTGTTCAAGCGCCATTTAAGGCCTTGATTTAAATCATGATCGGCCGCTATGTAGTGATATCATCACCGTGCAGGCTCGCCGGACGTATATCTCATCCAGGCAACAGGCACACCACACCGGACATTGGAGGGTGACAGTGTGAGCGGACAGGCACGAATAATGGTGGTTGACGACGACGACATGGTCGCATCGGTCGTCTCGCTGATGCTGACCGAACTGAATTACGACTCGGAGGTCATCAACAGCCCGAACCAGGCGCTTGAACGTTTCAGGGATTCTTCCGACGACTTCGATCTGGTGCTGACCGACCTCACGATGCCGGAAATGAACGGCGTCGAACTCGCGAAAAATATGAAAAGCATCCGCGAAGACATCATCGTGGCGGTTATGACCGGCTTCGGTGGCGCTGCGGAGAGCAGCACCGACGGCGAGATTGTCGACCAGTTTCTGACCAAACCGCTGTTGCTCGACGATTTGTCGAAAGCGCTGGGCGGCCTGCTCTCCCGGTGAAGGTCTCGTTGCCAGGTCCAGCGTGAACCGGGACCTCTTTCTAGCGCTGCTGCTCGTGGTCATCGTTGCCGGTGCCGGATGGTGGCTGTACTCACAGACGCGACCAGCACCAGCCGCCGTTCCGCTGCCGAGTACTGAGGCGCCGGCCACCGCGCCATCGGCACTACCGACCGAGCCCGTATACCGTGTGCCGACAATCAACGATCCGGCCTACCTCGTGGATCTGCCCGCCCTCGATGACAGCGACGCCTACTTCCAGATCGAACTGCGCAACCTGTTCGGTGTGACACTCGATCGATTGTTGGTCGAATCCGGCGGTGTCGAGCGGTTTGTCGCGACGATCGACAACCTGCCGCGAAAAACCGTGTCAGAAAGCATCCGTCCGCTGAAGCCGGTCGCGGGCTCCTTGCTGGTCGTCGACGGTGCGATTTCCTCAGAGAATGCTGATCGCTACGCGCCGTATGTCACGCTGTTCACGCAGAGCGATACGCAACAACTGATTGGTGCTTACCGTCGTTTTTATCCGTTGATGCAGGAAGCGTATCAACGCCTGGGCTACCCGGACGCTTACTTTAACGACCGTGTGGTCGCCGTGATCGACCACCTGCTGGAAACACCAAACATCGATGCGCCGATCGCCGTAACCCGACCTCACGTACTTTACGACTTCGTCGATCCGTCGTTGCAGGCACTGTCAGCCGGGCAAAAGATACTTGTCAGAATCGGCTCGCCGCATCGGCAGGCGGTCAAGAGCCGGCTTCGCGAGCTGCAAGACCGGCTGACCCGTTTCGACGACTAGGACGCGGCTGCCCAAGCCGCCAGTACGTCGGCCTCTTTGTCGGCCGGGATACCGCTGCGAAGTGACGCCTGTCGGTCGTCGGGCAGGCTGCGAAACCAGTCCAGCGTCGCCTGAATGGTCTCCTCGACCGGTCGAATGCGCAGTCCCGCCTCGATTGACTTGTCGGCCGACCAGGTCAGCGAGCCGGTCTGCGGGCTGTCGCCGTCGGCCCACATTTGAATCTGTCGCCAGGATTGCAGTTCGTTTTCGGCGAGGAAATCAGCGGGAACCCATTCCAGTTCGGTGCCCTTGCCGGTCACCGCTATGCAGGCCTCGAGAAAATCGCCCATGGGCAGCGGCGGGCAAATGACGTTGTAGCTGTCCATGAGTTTTGCCTCCAGGCAATGCACCATGAACGCTGCAAGATCACGGACGTCGATGTACTGCGTGAGGTCACCGGGCTTGCCTGGCGCCAGCATCGTACCGCCGCGATCAGCGCGGACAGGCCAGTAGGTAAATCGATCGGTTCGATCGCGCGGACCGACGATGAGACCCGGGCGTATCTGCGTCACGCGACCCGGCATGGCTTCCTCGGCAGCGCGTTCGCAGTAGCCCTTGAGCGCGCAGTAGTGTGTGCCTACATCCTCGGTGGTCGGATCCTCCAGGGTTGCCCGCGGTGTTTCCTCGGTGCGGAACTGCGGCCCCTCCAGCCAGCCGTCGTACTGACAGATGGTTGAAACGAACAAGTAATGCTCGGTCTGATCCGCCATAAGC
Source organism: Pseudomonadota bacterium (assembly GCA_038747355.1). Lineage (GTDB taxonomy): Bacteria > Pseudomonadota > Gammaproteobacteria > Steroidobacterales > Woeseiaceae > UBA1847. Next base: position 22,996 of record JBCDJX010000051.1, read on the forward strand.
TGGCTGGATGCGCCGACGATCCGCGGCACGTAGCCGGAGGTGTCGATGACGGCATCAAAATCCCGCCCTTTCAGCGCGGAGAGCCCGTCGTCGACATCCGGATCCCGGTTTCCGACCAGCTTCTCAAGCTCCGGAAACAGGTCGGTATTGCTCTGCCCCCGATTAAACAGCGTGACCTCGTGACCTCGGTCCATTGCGTATTGAACGGTGTGCGGGCCAAGAAAACCGGTACCGCCGAGGAACAGGATTTTCAGCGATTTGGCGTTGGCCGTCATTGGCAGCGACAGGCTGCCGGCTGCGGCGGCGGCACCGAGAAAGGTGCGACGGTTGATCTGCACGATTAGCTCCCCCTGTATACGACGCAGTGAGAGCGAGTATGACGGCAAAAGTTCCGCTCGTCAGTCAGGCTGGCATTCCGGGCACTGGTAGAACTGGCGTCCGCCTACGTCGAGCCGGCGTATTTCACTGCCGCACTCGTAGCAAGCCTCGCGGTCCCGCGTGAATACGTAATGGCGATACTGTGAGTAGCGCATGCCGCGCGTCTTCAGGCGCTTGGCCAGCGTGTCTGTCACCGTAACGCCGCGGGTGCGGTATGCGCGACGACAGATCTTGAGCGTATCGCGGGCCAGTTTGCGCAAACCTCGTGTATCCAGATCGCCGGGGCGCTTCGCCGGCGACACTTTAGCGGACCACAGGATTTCGGATCGCAGGTAGTTGCCAATACCGGCTAGAAATTTCTGGTCGAGGTACAGAGCGCCGAGCGACCGCCGCCGAAATCGATCGCTTTGCAGCCGCTCCACGATGTCGTCACTGCAAAGCGACGCATCGAGCACGTCCGGACCCACGTTGCGCAGAAAGGGATGCAAGTAGAGTTCAGATTCATGCATCAGTGAAATATCGGTGGCGCTGTACAAGCGTGCCGTGTGGGTTGGCGTATCGAAGGCCACCCGCAGGGCGCGTGTCGTTTTTGGTAGCTTCGGCAACCTGGCGGTGTACCAGCGTCCGTAAAGCTGATTGTGGCTGTACAAGACCAGGCCGTTGTCAAAACGCGTCAACATCGCCTTGCCGCGCGTATCGATCGACACTATGCGGGCGCCCTCCAGCTCGTCGTAGCGTTCCTGCAAGGCTGGCAGCGTGAACTCCACGCGCTCCAGCGGCTGGTCGACAAGGATACGAGCGATCTTGTCCGCCGCGAGGCGAATCTCAGGTCCCTCTGGCATGACGCTCCCCCCGACAACGCTTCGAACAGTAACGCACCTTGTCCCAGTCGCGCGCCCATTTCTTTCGCCAGGTAAACGGACGCTCGCAGGTCGCGCAGATTTTTTCCGGGAGGTTAGGCTTCTTGTGCATGACAGAAGTTTGGCGACGCAGTGCGCTCGAGGCTACGATGCAGGTGTAACAAGTCGTTTCCTGTCTTCAATGTCTCGTATTGCAATCATCGGCGCCGGGCTCGCTGGCCTTGTCATCGCCCGGGAACTCCAGGGTCGGCACGAGCTTGTGCTGTTTGAGAAAGCCCGTGGCGTCGGTGGCCGCATGGCCACGCGTTACGCGGGCGAATTCCGTTTTGACCACGGCGCGCAGTTTTTCACCGCGCGCAGCAGTCGCTTTCGCCGTTTCCTGGCGCCCTTTATCGAGGATGGAACGGTGGCCCGTTGGCAGGCGCGTTTCGCAGAACACACGCGATCGACGATAACCGCGACGCGGCAATGGGGAGATGATTACCCCCACTATGTCGGTGCGCCGGGAATGAACGCACTGCCGAAACGGCTGGCAGAGACGCTCGACGTTCGCCTGCAGACCCGTATTGTCGAAGCCCGTCGCACTGCCGACGGCTGGAGGCTCACGGACGATGCCGGCAATGCTCACGACGCCGATTGGCTGGTCGTGACAGCACCCGGCCCGCAGACGCGGGCCTTGCTGGCGGATCACATGCCCGACCAGGCGGCGGCGCCCTCCGGCGCCATGAAGGCGTGCTACGCCGTGATGCTCGCCTTCGACGAGACCCAGCCGACGAGTTTTGATGCAAGTCGGGTGCTCGATGCTGACATCAGCTGGATCTCGGTGAATAGCTCAAAGCCGGG
>JBCDJX010000052.1:0-23609 GCA_038747355.1 Pseudomonadota bacterium
GAGATACGCCTCCAACGTGTGCGTCTGGCCGACCCTCACCATTAGCTCGGCTCCGCTTCCTTATCGACCATCATCGCCGCTGCGCCGGACAGGAACATCAGGACTCCGCCGATCATGTAGGCATAGATGGCTTCGCCGTTGAACAGGCTGCCAACAATCAGGCCGAGGATACTGGCGGCGATCAACTGTGGAATCACGATAAAGAAATTAAAGATGCCCATGTAGACGCCCATCTTGTGAGACGGCAGATTGGATGACAGCAAGGCGTACGGCAGCGACAGAATCGATGCCCACGCGATGCCGATACCGATCATCGGAATCAGCAGCAGGGTCGGATCGCTGATGAAGTAAAAGCTGATCAGGCTCACGCCGCCGATCGACATGTTCACCAAATGACTGAAGCGGCAACCCAGTCGATTCGCCATGATCGGTATCGCGATCGCGGCGAGTGCGGCGAAACCGTTGTATGCGCCGAACAGGACACCGACCCAGTCGGCGCCATTGTTGTACGCCGCCGTTGCCGTGTCGGTCGCGCCGAAATGGTGGCTCGTGACCGCCGCGGTTCCGTAAATCCACATTGCGAAGAGCGCAAACCACTGGAAGAACTGCACAACCGCGAGTTGTTTCATGACGCGCGGCATGTGGAATAGGTCATGCACAATTTCGTACAGGCCAGACTCCGTCCTTCCCGCCTTACCCAACTGCGCGGTGACGATTTGCAGAATACCAAAGCCCGCGAAACAACCGGCCATAACGTAAAGCTCTTTTTGCAGGCCAAACGCCGTGATCGAGAGCCAGCCGGCTACCCCGATCACGGTCCAGACGACCCCGCCGCTGAAATACCTCGCTGCCGGCCGTTGCGTGACATCGTCAGCGACATGCTCCGGCGGTCGCGCCGCATCAAATTCGGCCAGCTCCTCGGGCGAGTATTCGAAGCTCCGAAACACGGTCCACATCACGGCGCCAAAAAAGGCAATGCCGCCGAGGTAAAAGGACCACTTGACGGAATCCGGGATCACTCCGTCCGGCGCGGTGTTACTGATGCCAAACCAGTTCGCCATCATCCACGGCAGGGCCGAGGCGACAATCGCACCGATGCCGATGAAGAAGGACTGCATCGCGAACCCCTTGGTGCGCTGTTTCTCGGGCAGGTTGTCACCCACAAAGGCGCGAAACGGCTCCATCGCAACGTTGATACTCGCATCCATGACCCACAGCATGCCGGCGGCGATCCACAGCGTCGGGGAATTCGGCATGACGAACAGCGCCAGCGACGCCAGCACGGCGCCGACGGTGAAATACGGCCGACGACGACCCCAACGTCCCCAGGTGCGATCGCTCATGTAGCCAATGATCGGCTGCACGATCAGTCCGGTCAGCGGCGCCGCGACCCACAGTATCGGCAGGTCTTCCACTTCCGCGCCGAGGGTCTGGAAAATTCGGCTGACGTTGGCATTTTGCAGTGCAAAACCGAACTGGATTCCGAGGAACCCGAAACACATATTCCAGATCTGCCAGAACGACAGCGCCGGTTTCTTCTTCATCGTTTACCCCTTCGGTTCGAAGCGGACCGCGGCCCCTCCACCGGGGGCCAGGCGGAGTTCGATCCCGCTATTTTTGTTCAGTGTTTTTGTTTCGATGACATAGTCGTAGGGATTGGTCAGCCAATCCGCCTCGTCACCATCTCGATAGATCGTCGCGGTGTAGTCGCCGTCGTCAAGAAACGCCAGGGACAGCGTCAATTCGCGTGCCGTTTCATCGCTGATTGCGCCGAGAAACCAGTCGTTCCCCCCGCGCCGTTTGCGAGCGAACACCACGTAGTCACCCAGCTCGCCGGCCAGCGCAACACTTTGTTCCCAGTCGGTCGGGACATCGACAATAAACTGGAAGGCGTCGCGATAACGTTCATAGTTTTCGCGCAGATCAGGCACCATTTGAATCGGGCTGTAGATCGTAACGTACAGCGCGAGTTGCTTGGCGAGCGTCGTTTGCACGCGTCGCGGCGTGCCGCGAACGTCGAAATCGAGATCAAAGATGCCCGGCGTGAAATCCATTGGCCCCGCCAGCAGCCGGGTGTAGGCCAGGTTGACTTCGTGTTCCGGTGGATTGCCCGGATCGCCCCAGATGATGAACTCCTGACCTCGCGCGCCCTCCCGGGTGATCCAGTTCGGGTAGGTCCGGCGCAGTCCGGTGTCTTTAACCGGTTCGTGCGTGTTGATGCTGATTTGCCGCTTCGCGGCAGCTTCGACAACCCGCAGCTGATGACGAACGGCGAACTGCCCGTCCTTGTGCTCCAGCACCGTGTCGCCGTCCGCCGTGACGCGCTTGAGCGAACCGGTCTTGCCAACGTAACCGGTTTTGACCTGCCTCACGCCGTGTCTATTCAGCAGGTCGAAGGCGGCTTCCATCTGCGCTTCGTAGTGCGAGACGTGTCCGCCGGTTTCGTGGTGACCGACGAAGCGCGTGTCGTTTTCGCGTGCGTAGGCCGCCACCGCCGCGAGATCAAAATCCGGCGCCGGAGTCAGAAAATCCTGCGTGGGGGAACCCACGTAATCGCCATCCCAGCCCACGTTCCAGCCCTCGGCAAGCACGCCGGCAAAACCGTAGTCGGCCGCGAAATCGATCTTGTCCATCACCGCCTGCGTGCTTGCGGCATGCGCCGCTCCGCTTCGCCAGGTGCCGAGGCCGCGGTGGATTTCCCACCAGATACCGACGTACTTGCCGGGCTCCACCCAGCTTACGTCGCCAATGGTGTTGGGCTCATTCAGGTTCAGGATCAGGCTGGAATTCAGCAATCCGACCGCGGAGTCCGACACCTGGATGCTGCGCCACGGCGTCGAGTGCGGCAAACGAATACGAGCCGCGGGACCGTTGTTCCATGCCCGCAGCGACGTTCGCAAAACACCGTTGCCGTCGCGCTGTAGTCGATACGCGGGGTAATCGACGAGGGCCGCCTCGTGGATAGACAGGTAAAGCCCATCGTCGGTCCGCAGGGTAAGCGGCGTATGCGCGGCGTCGATATCGCCGACCGGCGTCATGCGATACAGATGCTCGTAGCCTTCGTCGCCGTTGCCGGTTTGCCATAGCGCGGTTGCATCGCCCGGCACGCAAAAGGCCGTTCGCTCGGCAGTAATCACGCGATCGCCCTCACCAACAAGCCGATATCGAAAGCCGACACCGTCGTTGTAGGCCCGGACGTCGAGATCGAACGCAGTCGCATCAGACTGCAGCGAAAACACAGCCCGGCGATGGTGGTCCCTGACCCGGCGACGCTCCCCCCAGGGCTGCTGCCATTCGGTGTCGACACTGTGCCGCTGTACCGTCGCAATCCGGAAACCGCGACGCAATGCCGCGGCACGTTCGAATTCAAGGCCCAACTCGCACCAGTCCGTCACGACACGATCGTCGTGACTGAGCCGGTACGACGGAACGCCCGCTGCATCGACACGCAGGCTGAACGAGAGCTTTCCGTTTGGTGATACTACCGACAGGGCTTCTGTCGCGGCCTGCGGAACGGTGGGTTCGCAGGCGGACACGATGAATCCGGCAATACCCAGCAGTGCGACGCGGAAGATCAAGGGTCCCATCATCCCCCTTAATGATGGTTGGATTTTTTATACTAACAACAGGGGCTTGCGGCTCCGCATGAATACGTATTCAGTGTTCACGCACTATTCGCCGGCGTCTAGAATGGGGTCAGGGTAGCCCATTCCAGTGGCCTTCCGGGGGATTTCCATGATCAGTCGCCTTGCGGTAAGCGCCGCATTATTCCTACTCGCCACACCGGCGTTATCTTCAGACATTCAGCGCGTCGAGCCGCCGTTCTGGTGGCAGGGATTCGAGCACCAGGAGCTGCAATTGCTCATACACGGTGACGGCATCGGTGATATGGACGTCTCCGTCAAGAAACGCGGCATCAAGATCGACCGCGTGGAACGCGTTGATAGCCCGAACTACCTGTTCGTGTATGTGCACATCAGCGACCGCGCAAAACCGGGTGACTTCACCCTGGTACTGGAACGTGACGGCCAGCGTCTTGAGCACGTCTACGAGCTGAAAGCGAAAAATCCGGATCCGGAGCATACGCTGGGTTTTTCACAAAAGGACGCGATCTACCTGCTGACACCGGACCGCTTCGCCAACGGTGATACAGGCAACGATACCGTCGACGGCTTCGAGGACCAGTATGACCGCGAGGACGACTATGGCCGACACGGTGGCGACCTTGCCGGTATCGAGGCGAACCTCGACTACATAAGCGACATGGGCTTCACGCAACTATGGCTGAACCCGATCCTGGAGAACGATGTCGCGCAGGCGTCCTACCATGGCTACTCCACCACGGATTTTTACAGGGTTGACCCGAGGTTTGGCAGTAACGAGCAGTTCGTCGCACTCGCCAACACTGCGGGCGACCGGGGCATCGGCATGATCATGGATATGATCGCCAACCATATCGGCGACGGTCACTGGTGGATGGACGATCTGCCAACCAGCGACTGGCTGAATTTCCAGGGCGCCCCGGTCATCACCAGCCATGCGCGCACGGTCAACCAGGATCGTTACGCGTCGGACTACGACCGTATGATGCACGTGGAGGGCTGGTTCGTGGAGTCGATGCCCGACCTGAATCAGCGCAACCCCCTGCTTGCCGACTACCTGGTGCAGAACGCCATCTGGTGGATCGAGTACGTCGGCCTGAACGGCATCCGCATGGACACCTGGCCGTATCCCGACAAGCACTTCATGGCCGAGTGGTCACGGCGCATCATGCAGGAGTATCCGCAGTTCAATATCGTCGGCGAGGAATGGAGCGTGAATCCCGGCATCGTGTCCTACTGGCAGCGCGGCAAGGTCAATGCGGACGGCTACGTATCGCACCTGCCGTCGGTGTTCGACTTTCCGCTGCAGGCGGCGCTGACCAAGGCGCTGACGGAAGAGGTGCCCTGGTGGAGCAGTCCCTGGACGGTCGTCTACGAATCGGTCGCCAACGATTTCATGTATCCGGATCCGAGCAACATCGTGATCTTCGCCGATAACCACGACATGAATCGGATCTATACGCAGCTCGACGAGGACTACGAACTGTTCCGGATGACGATGGCCTTCTACGCGACGATGCGCGGCATTCCTCAATTCTTCTACGGCAATGAAATCCTGATGTCGCATCCGGGCACGGACAGCCACGGCGCCCTGCGCATGGATTTCCCCGGCGGCTGGGAGGGCGATGACAGCAACGGCTTCACCGGCGAGGGTCTCGATGACTCCGCGCTGCAAGCCCAGGCGCTGGTCAAGACCCTGCTCAACTGGCGGCGAGACGCCGACGTCATACACACCGGCGAGTACATGCACTTCGCACCGATCAATGAGGTGTTCGCGTACTTCCGCTACGACGACGACGATACCGTCATGGTGATTTTCAATCGTGACGATGAAGCGGTGATGCTCGGCATGCAGCGATTCGCAGAGCGAACCCGCGGATTAACGCGCGGCACCGATGTTTTGACCGGACGCAGCGTCGATATCACCGACGACGTGCGTCTGGAGCCGCGTTCAGTCTTGCTCCTCGAACTGGAATAAGAAACCTATGAGACGACTGTTGCTTTTGCTGCTGGCGATTGCGCCAACAGCCTGGGCCGATTTCGGCGACTACGAAAAACACGCGGTGCTTGGCCAGTCACTGCTTGTTGAGACATCGATGGGCGCCGTTCGCATCACCGCGGTCGACGACTCGGCGTTCTATGTGCATTACGTTGAAGACGATATCCGCCAGCTGCCGTCGTTCGCGCTGAAAGGTATCCCGGAACCGGTTTCGACAGTGCTGCAGGAGTCCGACGATCGACTGGAGTTCGCGATCGACGGGCTCACCGCGATTGTCAGCAAATCGCAGGTCCGCATTGCGTTCGAACAGGACGGCCAGCCGCTGGTCGCGGAGGAACACGGCTACTTCGCGCTGGAGACCCTGCGCGGTTTTCGCTTTTCGCTGGATGACGATGAAAAACTCCTGGGAGGCGGCCAGCGCGTACTCGGCATGGACCGTCGCGGCCACCGAATGCCGCTGTACAACCGCGCGCACTATGGCTACACCACGGAGTCGAACCAGATGTACTACGGTTTGCCGGCGGTCCTGTCCAGCGACCGCTACATCCTCGTATTCGACAACTCCGCTACCGGACATCTCGATATCGGCAAGACGGAACCGGACGTGCTGCAGTTCGAGGCGGTGTCGGGACGTACCGCCTACCTGGTCGTTGCAGGGAACACCTACCCGGAGTTGATCAACAACTACACCGACGTCACCGGCAAGCAACCGTTGCCCCCGCGCTGGGCGTTCGGCAACTTCGCATCGCGCTTCGGTTATCGCACCGAGTCCGAAACCCGGGATGTGGTTCGCCGTTTCCGTCGGCAGAAGATTCCTCTGGATGCCGTCATTCTCGATCTCTACTGGTTTGGTCCGGAGATCCAGGGCTTCATGGGCAATCTGGACTGGGATCGTGACGCCTGGCCAACGCCGGAAGACATGATCCGTGATTTCGCCGACGACGGTGTGCAGACCATCACCATCACCGAGCCGTTCGTGCTCCGCGATTCAAGCAACTGGGACGATGCGGTCGAGAACGAAGTTCTGGCGAAGAGTGTCACGGGCGGACCACGCCGTTTCGACTTTTACTTCGGCAATACCGGCCTGATTGACGTATTCAATGCCGATGCGCGCGACTGGTTCGCCCGTTTTTATAACCGCCTCTACGGCCAGGGCATCGGCGGCAACTGGGGTGATCTTGGCGAACCGGAAGTCCATCCCTCGGATGCCGTGCATTTCCTGAGCGACATTAACCAGACGGCGACCGCGGACGAGATTCACAATGCCTACGGTCATCGCTGGGCACAGATGGTGTACGAGAACCAGATCGAGAATCAGCCGAACATAAGACCGGTCGTGATGATGCGCTCGGGCTTCGCCGGTACACAGCGCTACGGCATGATCCCATGGACCGGAGACGTTAGTCGTAGTTGGGACGGACTGAAACCGCAAGTCGAACTCAGCCTGCAGATGGGGCTACTTGGCCTGGGTTATACGCACTCGGACCTTGGTGGCTTCGCCGGCGGCGAGGTCTTCGACAAGGAAATGTACATTCGCTGGCTGCAGTACGGTGTCTTCCAGCCGGTCTATCGTCCGCACGCGCAGGAACACATTCCATCTGAAGCGATTTTTCACGACCGCGAAACTCGCGATATCGTCCGTGACGCCGTTGAACTGCGGTACCGAATGTTGCCGTACAACTACACGCTGGCCTGGGAGAATTCGACGAGCGGTATGCCGCTGATGCGGCCGGTGTTCTTCGAAGATGAATCGCGGCCGAATCTGATCGACATCAAGGACACCTACTTCTGGGGTGATGCTTTCCTCGTCAAACCGGTCACTGAGCCGGGACAAACGTCAGTGCCCGTCGACCTGCCGGCAGGAACCTGGTTCAATTTCTGGAGTGGCGAACGTGTGGACGGTGGCCAAACCGTCGACACGGCGATCGACCTCGAGACCATTCCCGTATACGTCCGCGCCGGCGCGTTTGTGCCCACCGTTCCGCTGGTGCAGACGACGCGCGACTACACGAGTGAAGAACTCACATTGCACTACTACGCCGACGCCAGCGTGTCGGCGGCATCCGGTCACATGTACGACGACGATGGCGCGACTCGCCAGAATCTCGAACGCGGCGACTACGAAGTTTTGCACTTTGACGCGCAACACGCGGACGGCCAACTCGTCGTCACGCTGTCCAGCGAAGGCAGCTACACCGGTAAACCGGAGACACGCACGATCACGCTGGTCGTGCACAACTGGGGCCAGGCGGCCAGTGACGTTCGCCAGGATGATCGCCCCATTCGCATTAACCGACGCATGCCGCGTCGCGGCAGTGCCGCGGCCTGGGACGCGGAAAACCGGTCGTTGACCCTTCGTTTCGACTGGGACCACAGCACCACAACGCTCAACATTCAGTGAGGCAACGCTATGCGCAAACTTGCCATGCTCGCGGCCGGCGTTCTCGTGTTCGCCGCCTGCGGCGACTCGCAGCCGCCTGAGCCCGTGACCAAAGAGACCGTCCGAGACGAGGCGCCCGCGGGCAAAGCGGTCGTCTACCAGGTTTTCACGCGCCTCTACGGCAACACCTCAACGACGAACACGTCATGGGGCACGATCGAGGAAAACGGCGTCGGAAAATTCGAGGATTTCACCGATGCGGCACTCGACAGCATCCGTGACCTTGGCACAACGCATATCTGGTACACCGGCATCCCGCACCACGGCGTCATTCGGGACTACAGCGAATTCGGCATTTCCGCTGATGACCCGGACGTCATCAAGGGACGCGCCGGTTCGCCGTACGCGGTGAAAGACTACTACACCGTCAATCCGGATCTCGCGACAGACCCCGCCCGACGTCTCGAAGAATTCGAAGCACTGATTGCGCGTACGCACGCGCACGGCATGAAAGTGCTGATCGACATCGTGCCCAACCACGTCGCACGCGGTTATGAGTCACTCGCGAAACCGGACGGTGTCGTCGACTTCGGCGCAAACGACGACACAACGGTCGAGTACGCGCGCGACAACAATTTCTATTACGTGGTTGGCCAGGATTTCGAGGTGCCTGAATCGCCGGAAGGATATGCCCCGCTCGGCGGCGACGATCACCCCCTGTCCGATGGCCGGTTTAACGAATCGCCGGCCAAATGGACAGGCAACGGCGCACGTGCAGCCAGACCCGATTTCAATGACTGGTTCGAGACCGTCAAGGTTAATTACGGTGTGCGTCCCGACGGCAGTTTCGATTTCGAGCGCCTGCCGGACGAAGCGCGTGGCTGGGACACAGAACAACACGCCGAGTTCTGGTCAGACAAGGACGTTCCCGACAGCTGGAACAAGTTCCTGCACATCGTTTTGTACTGGACCGACAAGGGCGTTGACGGCTTTCGCTACGATATGGCGGAGATGGTGCCCGTTGAATTCTGGAGCTATCTGAATTCCGGCATCAAGGCGAATAACCCGGACGCGTTCCTGCTCGCCGAGGTCTACAACCCGGCTCTGTATCGCGACTACCTGCAGCTTGGCCGCATGGATTACCTGTACGACAAAGTCGGTTTCTACGACACGTTGAAACCGATCATGCAGGGCACCGGCAGCACCGACGATCTGGCACCGATCCACGCTGAGGTGCTCGACATCGAGGAACACATGCTGCACTTCCTCGAGAATCACGACGAGCAGCGCATCGCCAGCCCGGGCTTCGCCGGTGACGCGATGAAAGGTAAACCCGCGATGGTGGTATCGGCCCTGATCAGCCGCTCGCCGACGATGCTGTATTTTGCCCAGGACGTCGGCGAGCCCGGTGATGGCGATGCGGGTTTCGGCGACCCGACGCGCACGACAATCTTCGACTATTGGGGCGTTCCGACACACCAACGATACATGAATGGCGGCGCTTTCGACGGCGGACAATCCACACCGGACGAACGGCAACTGCGCGATTTCTACGAGCGGCTGATGCGGTTCAGCGCCAGCAGCGCTGCACTCCGCGGAGACTATGCTGACATTCACGACGCCAACCGCGCGGCGGCAGCGGGCTACGACGACACCCTGTTTTCGTTCGTTCGATGGCGCGACGACGACCGGCTGATTGTTGTCAGCAGTTTTGACGACAACGAATCCAAAACCGTCACGATGACCCTGCCCGCGGATATCGTTACGTCGTTCGGGCTCAACAACGGACGCTACACGCTGGAAGAGCAGTTGTACGGCGTGGCCGACAGCCAGCTGATTGTTGATGCAGGCCTCGGGCGTTTCGAGGTAACCCTGGGTCCACTCGAATCGATGGTATTTCGCGTTGGACGGCAGGACATCGTTCGCTACGACACCGTGGAATCGCAGTTCGGCATCCTGCCGAGACATGTTGATGTCTGGTTGCCTGCCGGCTACGACGACGACAACGAGGCCTACTCAGTCCTGTACATGCACGACGGACAGAACCTGTTCAACGCCGACATGTCCTACGGCGGCGTCGAATGGGGCATCGACGAAACACTGCAGCGACTCATCGACGAAGGCCGAGTCAAAAAGACCATCGTCGTCGGTGCGTGGAACACGAGTGAGCGAAGCCGGGACTATATGCCGATGTTCGCATGGGACGCTATCCCGGCAGGACAGCGAAGCGACCTTGAGCAGAGCATCAGCGGTAGGCCGCTGTCGGAGGCGTACTACCGTTTTCTCACTGAAGAGCTGAAACCCATGATCGATGACGGCTTCCGCGTGAAAACGGGCCGTGAAGATACCTTCCTGATGGGTTCCAGTCGCGGCGGGCTGATTTCATTGGACGGTCTGATACGACACGGCGAGACATTTTCCGCCGCGGCCTGTGTGTCCATGCACTGGACCGGCATCTTCCATCCGGCGGACGCAGAACTGCAACAGCGAACGGCGGACGCCCTGTCGGTCGCCCTGCCCGATCCAGAGCGATTTCGCATTTACTTCGACCACGGCACCACCGAACTCGACGCGGGTTACGGCCGGTTCCAGTTACGTGTCGATGAAATCATGCGGCGCGGCGGCTATTCGGAGCGCAACTGGATAACACACGTCTTTGAAGGTACCGGACACCATGAGCGCGACTGGCAAGCTCGCGCGGATATTCCGCTCACTTTCCTGCTGGGCGACAACACCTAGCGCCGCGTTACCGCGCGCGCCTGCCAGCACCGGACAACGGCAAGTCGCCTTGCCTGAGCTCGTAGACCACGTGCGGCGTGCCACCCCGTTCGATGAGACCGTCGCGCTGTCGAGCGCCGATCTTCTCCAGCGCGCGCCGGGATCGCTGGTTGCTGTCGCCTACCCAGAAAACCACCGTGTCGACGAAGTCGAACGCGTACTCCAGCATCAGGGTTTTCAATTCCCGGTTAACGGATCCGCCCCAGTAGTCGCATGTCAGAAATGTCCAACCGATCTCTATCTCGCTGCGGTCAGCATCGTAGCCGTGGTAGCGACTGGATCCGATAATGGATCCGGACGATCGATCCACTACAACAAACGCCGTCGCCGATGCGATGGCATCGTCAAAATACTGTCGAAAAACGCTTTCGAGGTAACGATCACTGGCGGGATGCTGGGCCCAGATCGCCGGATCTGAAGCAGCCGCGTACAGCGCCTCCCAGTCGGTTTCGGCCAGCGGACGAATGTCCAGTTGCTCACCGGACAAACGCAGGGACGCATCAAGAGCAAACGGCACGTCGTATGTCATCCGTCTTTGATCGTGCGCCCCAGAATCAGGCCGTACACCCAATAGCTGGCGCCCCGAGACGTGTCCTGCCCGGAACGCAGAATGATCACCAGATCGCATCCGGCCTCGCTGGCCAGTGCGCTGTAATCTTGGCGCTTGGCGGTGCCTCGACTGCCGCGAGGGTCGATGACCAGCGGCGCCGGTTGTGTGGCCACCAGCGTAAACGGTCCGCGGCTGTCGGTAACGAACGGGCCGACTCGAGCCACAACCAGTTTCAAGGCGGCGTCCAGCCCGCCCCGCTCGTACGCTCCGCTGGCGCGAATCTCCTGGACCGACCTCGCGGAAAGCGGGTCGCCACAGCCATCGCCAACGTAGGGTGTGACCGCAGGAATCTGGCTATCCTCGACATCGGAGCCGAGCGGTGCCGTACTGCAGGCAGACAACGAAACCAGCAGTGGCAAACCGAACGATCTGATCAGCGTCATAGCGGCACCTCGCAAGGTCACTCGACCATAGTAGCGCGCCTGTCGCCTTGCTGTTAGTCGCCGCTTAGGCTTGTTCTGAATATGCCCCGGCGCTACGCCGATTTTTTCCAGCGACAGGTTTTGTCGATGTACTCGCGGTGATCCGGCATTGACGACATAGGCAAAACCAGATGTCAGCGCATCGTCAACGTACTGCAAAAAAACGCTTACTAACAGCGATCGACCGCCGAGTACTGAGCCCGGATACCGAGGTCCGCTGCCGCCGAATACAGACCTTCCCAGTGCGAGGACTTGACCGGCTCGAGAGTCAGTCTGTCACCTGTCAAGACACGAATCGAAAAGCGTCCACTACTCACGCTGCGATCTTTTGCACAAACCTCGGGTATTCCGGCAGGCGCGACACGGTGGTCTGCAGGATGGTCTGCAGGTTCTTGAGGTATTCGCTGACGTCTTTGGAGTCCAGCGTGTCGGCCAGCGGGTTGTAACGCTTTGGTCGCAGACCCTGGCCCAGCATGACCTGCAACCAACCGACCTCGGTGAACAGCTCTTCGTCAATGCGGAACAGGTGCCCGGACTCCTCGAACGTCGACATCTTCTCGGACAGGCTCTCCGGTACGCTCATGGTGCGCACCTCGCGCCAGAATTCCGTATCGTCCCGGCTGGTCTGGTGATAGTGCAGGATGATGAAGTCGCGAATCGCCTCGTATTCGTAGCGCATACGACGATTGTATTCACGCGACTTCGCCGCGTTGCCGGTCTTCATCGGGAATAGCTTCACCAAATTGGTAATGCCGATCTGAATCAGGTGAATGCTGGTGCTTTCCAGCGGCTCGATGAATCCACTGGCGAGGCCAAGTGCGACACAGTTTTTGTGCCAGAGCTTTTTCCGACAACCAGGTGTGAAACGCAACGAGATCGGGTCCTTGAGCGGTTCTCCCTCAAGGTTATCGAGCAAGGTTTGCGTCGCCTCATCTTCGCTGATGAAGCGGTCACTAAAGACGTGCCCGTTGCCGGTGCGATGCTGGAGTGGAATGCGCCACTGCCAACCCGCTTTGTGGGCAATACTCTGCGTGTATGGGCGGAGCGACTTCGATTCCAGGCTGCACGGCAGAGCGACGGCTCGGTTACACAGCAGCCATTCACTCCAGTCGTCGTAATCGACGCCTAAGGCGCGATTGAAGATCAGGCTGTTAAATCCGCTGCAGTCGATAAAGAAATCACCGTCGACCGTCGTGCCGTCCTCGAGCGTCAGGCTGGCCACGTCGCCGGATGTAGTGTCGAGCTTGACGTCCTGAATGCGACCCTCAATGCGCACCACGCCGCGTTGTTCGCTCTGCTTGCGAAGAAACGCCGCATACAGTCCGGCGTCAAAGTGGTAGGCGTAGGAAATGCCCGGCAACGGAGTACCCTCAATGCGCGCGAGTCGGTCAAAACGATTGGCGCGTGCTGCCGTGTTGTTCAGCGAGTAGCTGCCGAGGTCGCCGGCATAACCTTCGGCAAGCGCCTTCAGGTACACATGCTGGAACGACACCGGACCAACCTTGCGACCGACAAAACCGAAGCCGTGCATGTAGCTGTCGCCAACGGCACCCCAGTTCTGGAATTCGATCGCCAGCTTTATCGTGGCTTTCGTGTCACGCAGGAACTCCGCCTCGTCGATGCCAGCAAGATCGTTAAATATCTGGATGGGTGGAATGGTTGCTTCACCGACGCCGACCGTGCCAATGGCATCCGATTCCACCAGCCGAATCTCGAACGCGTCGCCGAACAGTTTGCTGACCAGCGCGGCTGTCATCCAGCCGGCGGTACCACCGCCTACGATGACCAGTCGGTCAATTGAGACATCCGTCATTTATCTCCCCCCGCTGAAGAAAAAACCCCCGCCAGCCTATCGGCTGACGGGGGTCGGTTTGTCGGACCAGGTCTGCTTACAGCCTTACGTTGAAGCCTACCATGTAGCTACGTCCGTACGTGTGGTAGTTCTTCACTTTCCGCTCGTCGCCGTCCAGGAACTGGACAAACGGCTCGTTGGTCAGGTTAGAACCCTGTACGTAGAACGTCAGGCCTTCCATCAGCGTCTGCGATGCGTCGAAGGAAATCTGCGCATCGACGATCGTCTCGCCCTGGGCTGTCGTCAACTCTCGAGACAGGCCAATGGCGAACGCATCCGCAAGGAAGTCATCGCGGTAACGGGCGCTGACCCTCGCCTGCAGTCCGTAGTCGTTCTCGTAGAAGAACGTGCCGTTGACAACGGTTTCGGACAGACCCGGCAGCTCCAGCGGATCGCTGTCAGGCGTTTCCTGGACTTCGGAGTCCGTGAACGACGCGCTGACGAAGACACCGAAGTCGCGCATGGTGTCGCTGAACAGATCAAACGGGACAGAGGCCGCGATTTCTACACCGCGAATCCAGCCACCCTCACCGTTGGCCGGCGCGCTGACAAAGCCCTGATCAAGTGCCGGATCGAGAATCGCCGGCAGATCCACCGTCGAGAAGTCCGTCAGCACCTGCTGGGTGTAGACGTAGTTCTCTAGTTCCTTGTGGAACACCGTGAAGGCTGCATAACCGGCGTTACCGAAGTAGGTCTCCAGCGCGACGTCGAACTGCATCGCCATCCAAGGCTCGAGGAAGGCATTACCGCCGTTACCACCCCAGGGTGAATCCTCAAGCTCCGTCGCGTCGATGTTCTGCTCGTTGAACGAGAACTCCTTGCTGGCGCGCATCTGTTCCATCTGCGGACGGGCCAGGATGCGGGCCGCACCGAGGCGCAGCTTCCATTCGTCGTTGATGTGGTAGGACGCGTTCAGACTCGGCAGGACCTCCCAGAAGTCAGTGCCTTCGGTGACCGAGTTGAACTCGATACCGGCCGACGTCGTACCCGCCTGGACCCCTGACGATGATTGGTCCGTGTACACCGCCTGCAGGCCGAAGTTACCGCTCCAGTCACCCGTCTCGAAGTCTGCCTGAACATACAGGTTGACTACATCTTCCTCGACAGCCCAGGCATTTGCGGCCTGCGCCACCAGGTTTTCCGGCGAGGTGTAGTACACGCCGGAGTCAACGATCGCGCGAGCATCGAAGCTGATGATGTCGTTCAGGCCGACAAAATCGAGCGACGTGGAGCCGATGATGAACTCGTCCGGAATCTGCGTGAGGTTCGGGTAGTCGTTCAGCGTCAGGAATTCACCGCGACGGGACACACCCTTTTCACGAATCGCGTAACGCATACCAACTTCAACGTTCTGCACGAAGTCGGAATCAACCAGTCTTGACGCGGCCAGTTTGAGCGCCGACATCTCGTCATCGGAGGTCAGCGAGTTGCGGAAGCCGTCCTGGCTGTCGCACTGCCAGCCGAGGGCTTCGGTGCACAGCGGGCCACCCCAGCCGAGGTTGTCGCCGAGGCTCCAGCGAGCCGGGTCGGAGAAATCCGCATCGGTCTGAATGACCACACCGTTGCCGGCACCCAGTGAGTAGCTGAAGTTGTCCGGCGTACCGCCCTGACCTCGACCGTCGGAGATGTACACCTCACTGGCAACGTAGGAGCGATCGGCGCGCGAGAAGCTCAAATCACCCTCGAGACGCCATTTGTCGTTGATGTCATAGACCGCATTCAGGCCGAGGGCTGTGGTCTCAACATCGCGATCCGAGAAGTCGTTGCGGTTCTGCGTGAACAGGTTGTTCCACGTGCCTTCAGTAACCAGGGTGCCGTCGACGCTCGTGATGTCACGATCGGCGGCCGTGTAACCGGCTACTTCCGCGCCGCGCAGAGTTTGCGCATCGTCAAAGCGCGAATAGAAAGAGTCAAAACGAACCCGCAGCTGATCACTGGGCGCGTATTCAAGTACAGCGAGGAAGCCGTCACGTGTCAGTTCATTGGATTTTACGTAGGGCTTGATGCCGTTGATGAACTGGCCGGTGTCACCGTCCGCGTCGGTGATGGTGTCGTAGCCCCAAAAGTGTACGTACTCTTCCTGGATCGGCTGCAGCATGCGTGAGTAACCCAGCGCCCAGCCGAAGTTACCGGCGTCGTTCTGGTCTACCCAGGCAATGTTTGCGCGGTAGCCTTTGTCGTCTGTGTCCTGGTTCAGCTTGCCTTCATCATTGAGCTCTGCACGAAGGCCAACCGCCTGGATCGGATCCGCGTAGTTCAGCGGGCGAATCGTCTGCATGTCGACCGTGCCGCCAACGGCCTGGGCCGTCAGACCGGCATCCGGCGTCTTGTAAACCGTTGCACCCGTAATCAATTCCGACGGAAACTGGTCAAATTCCACGGCGCGATTGTTGTCCGACGACACGAGTTCGCGACCATTCAGGGTCACCGTCGTGAAGTCCGGCGCAAGACCACGAATCGAGATGCGGTTAGCGCGGCCGTCAAACCGCTGTGCCGCGAGTCCCGGCAGGCGCGCAAGCGACTCGCCGATCGAGTTATCCGGCAGCTTGCCGATGTCTTCCGCCGAGATCGCCTCGACGATGGACGAGCTGTCCCGCTTGGTCGCGATCGCGTTGGCCAGACTGGATCGATAGCCGACGGTTACCACCTCTTCGATAACGTCGTTTGAATCGTCCTGGGCCAGCGCCGTGGCCGGAACGAAAGCAGCACCGGGCAGTGCCGCAGCGATCGCAAGTGATAGCGCTGTGCGACGCACGGACGGCTTGTATGAAGCGTCCGAGGCCGACGGCGCAGGATTGCGCTTTGATTTGACCATTTGGATTCCCCCCGCAAGGTCTTAGATTAAATTTGCATAGTCATCGTAAGTAATGCCGTCCGCACGCAGCAAGAACTGCAAACGTATTCATAACTTGAATACGTATTCATTGCTTAATTCTCAGCGCGCTAGGCTGTTAGATTCGAAATCGTTAGAACGGGGAAGATACGCGGCCATGCCGGCGACCGCCGGGGGGTCATGGCTGGAGGGGACTCCTGGGAAAGCTAGAGGACCTGTCTGGCCGGTGAGCAAACCGGTCAGCCGGGTCCGGTTTCCCTCATACAGAATACAATCACGACGATGTCTCAAAACGGCCACTCACTGCTCACCGACAAACGCGCCGGCGTCAGCCTGCACATCACCTCGCTGCCCGGCGACTACGGGGTCGGTGAGATCGGTGCGCACGCCCGGACCTTCACGGACACCCTGAAGTCCATGGGCATCGGCGTGTGGCAGTTCCTGCCTACCGGTCCGACCGCCTATGGCGACTCGCCCTACCAGCCGTTGTCGACGTTTGCGGGTAACGAGAACCTGATTGACGTCGAAGACCTGGTGCGGCGCGGCCTTCTGACCGATGACGAAGTGGCACCGCTCAGACGGCTGCCGCGGGACACCGTGGATTACGGACATCTGATCCCGCACAAGCAGGCCCTGCTGGCGATGGCGGCAGTCCGCTTCAAGCAACAGGCGACCGCCGCTCAAAAAGCGGAGTACGACGCTTTCCTCGAGCAGCACGATGAAGCCTGGTTGCACGACTACGCGCTGTTCCGGATCCTGAAATCCGCCCACGGCGAGCGTCCCTGGCACGAATGGGACCCGAAATACGCACAGCGTGACGATGCCGCGCTGCGAGAGCTGGCGGAAACGGACGCTGAGAAAATCGAGGTCATCAAGACCATCCAGTGCCTGTTCTTCCACCAATGGCACGGCTTTCGAACCTACGCCAATGAACAGGGCATCCACCTGTTCGGCGACATGCCGATATACATTGCGCTCGACAGCTCGGACGCCTGGGCCAACCGCGGCATCCTGCGAGTCAATGAAGAAGGACACCCGGAAGCAGTCGCCGGTGTTCCGCCCGACTATTTCAGCGAAGACGGACAGCTCTGGGGCAACCCGCTGTACGCCTGGGATCGCCACGCGGATGACAACTACGGCTGGTGGGTCGACCGTGTTCGAGCAACAGCTGACCTGGCTGACATCGTGCGAATCGACCATTTCCGGGGCTTCGAGGCTTACTGGTCCGTGCCGGCGGACGCACCGACGGCAAAAGACGGTGAGTGGGAACCCGGCGTTGGCGATGCGCTCTTCGATGCGATGAAGCGCGAACTCGGCAGCCTGCCGATCGTTGCCGAGGATCTCGGTGTGATCACACCGGAGGTCGTGGCGCTGAGAACACGGCATCACATACCCGGCATGCACGTGTTGCAGTTTGACGTTACAGACCCGAACTTCACGCTCGACGCGGTCAGCGAAAACGCGGTTTGCTACACCGGCACCCACGATAACGACACGACGCTGGGCTGGTATCGCGGCAGCCCGGACGACATTCGCAGCCAGGATGCGATTTCCCAGGCCCAGCACATGGCACTGGATTTCACCGGCGGCAGCCCAGAAACCATTCATACGGACATGATTCGAACGGCCTTTTCGACCAAGGCGCGACTCGCCGTTGCCCCGATGCAGGACTTCCTCGGGCTGGGGTCCGAGGCGCGAATCAACGTGCCGGGCACCTCCAGCAATAATTGGCGCTGGCGGGTCACCGACGCACAATTGACCCCGGAAGTCTGCGACAATGTTGCGCAGATGGTCAGCGCGTCCGGACGCAGTATCAGCTAGGGAGTCACGAGCCCCGGCTCGGTCCTGTTATGCCGCGACGGCGGCCTTGCGGATACGACTAACCGGGGATACATCGCGATGAATGCTAAAGGGCAAACCGAAGACGCGCGTTACGTCAGTCGACTCACGCGACAGACGCTGGCGCTCATCCTGGCCGGCGGCCAGGGCTCCCGACTGCACGAGCTGACGTCGTGGCGGGCCAAGCCGGCGATGTATTTCGGCGGCAAGTTCCGGATCATCGATTTCCCGCTGTCCAACTGCATCAACTCGGGCATCCGGCGTATCGGTGTCCTGACCCAGTACAAGGCGCACTCGCTGATCCGCCATCTCGTGCAGGGCTGGTCCAGCACGCGCTCGACGGGCGGCGCGAACGAGTTCGTCGAGATCCTGCCGGCGTCGCAGCGCGTGGGCGGTGAGTGGTATCGCGGCACAGCGGATGCGGTGTACCAGAACCTGGACATCATCCGCACGCACAGTCCGGAATACGTGCTGGTCCTCGCCGGCGACCATATCTACAAGATGGATTACGGCCACCTGCTCGCCGCGCATTACCAGACCGGCGCCGACATGACCGTGTCCTGCCTGGAAGTCCCGATTGAAGAAGCGGCGGGCCAGCTTGGCGTCATGACCGTCGATGACGAGGGACGTGTCATCAAATTCCGTGAAAAACCGGAAAAACCGGATCCTATCCCGGGCCGCCCGGGCTACTGCCTGGCGTCCATGGGGAATTACCTGTTCAACACCGAATTCCTCTACGAACAGGTCATCAAGGATGCCGACACGCCGGAAACGCAGCACGATTTCGGCCGTAACGTACTGCCGGCCATCATTAACGACTACAAGGTGCACGCCTACCCCTTCCGCGACCCGGACACCGACGAACAGGCTTACTGGCGCGATGTCGGGACGCTGAACGCGTTCTGGGAAGCGAACATGGAGCTCGTGTCCGTGACGCCGCAGTTGAACATGTACGACAAAACCTGGCCGATATTCACGCACCAGGAGATGGTGCCGCCGGCGAAGTTTGTGTTTGACGAGCACGACCGCAAGGGCTCGGCCATCCAGTCGATGGTTTCCGGTGGCTGCGTCATTTCCGGCGCGACCATCAATCGCTCGCTGCTGTTTTCCAACGTGCGCGTGCATTCCTACAGCGAAGTCACCGACTCGGTCATTCTTCCCGAGGTCGATATCGGCGAAAACTGTCGTATCCACAAATGCATCATCGACAAGGGCACGCGCATCGAAGCGGGTACCGTGATCGGTGAGGACCCGGAGAAGGACAAGGCCAGGGGCTTCCGAATCACCGACAAGGGCATCACGCTCGTGACGCCGGACATGCTCGGCCAACACCTGCATTTCACGCGCTGAAGGCGCCGGGGTGACGCATCATCGATACACCGCACGTTATATCCATCGCTGCCGAGAATGGCGCCCTTCCGGGAGGCAAGGTGGGCGGCGTTGGCGACGTCATTCGCGACCTGCCGGCAGCGCTGGCGGCTGAGGGTTGGCGCTCGACGGTTCTGACCCCCGCCTACGGCAAATTTCATATCGACAGCGGTGCCGCGCCTGCCGGCAGCCTGCATGTGCTGTTCCGTGGCGCCGAGCATGAAGTTGAACTCTTCGAGCTTGAAACCGCACCCGGCGTCACAACGCTGCTGTTTCACCACGGCCTGTTGGCCCCCGGCGGGCCCGGCAAGGTGTACCACGACGACGGTGCGGACCGCCCGTTTGCAACCGATGCGAGCACCTTCGCGTTCTTTTGCGCGGCAGCCGCAGTCTGGGTGGCGTCGCAGAAGCAGCCGCCCAATGTCGTGCACCTGCATGACTGGCATGCCGCCTGGTACCTGGTGATGCGCGACTTCACGCCGCTCGGTGAAAAGCTCCACGGTATCCGCACGGTGTTTACCATTCACAATCTGGCCTACCAGGGCCAGCGCCCGTTCGAAGGTGACGAGTCATCGCTGGTCGCCTGGTTTCCCGGCATGCTGTACGACCCGGCCGTGCTCGCGGACCCCAACTCCGGCGATTCCGTGAACCCGATGGCTTACGCGATCAGGGTAAGTGACGTGGTCAACACCGTGTCGCCGACCTACGCGCAGGAAATCTGCCAGCCGTCCGACCCGTCGGCCGGTTTTTACGGCGGTGAAGGGCTGGAAAGCGACCTTGCGGCGGCAGGTTCGCGCTTGCGCGGCATCCTGAACGGCTGCGACTACAGCCGCCCGACGGCGCGCCGACTCGGCTGGCAGCGACTGATCGAGCAGACTCGCGACACGGTCGAAGGCTGGCTGGCGAAAAGCCCGGACTCAACAGTTCACAAGGTTGCGCTTCGCAACCTTGCCGGCCTGCCGAAGCGACGACCGTCGACGGTGTTCACCAGCATCGGCCGTGTTGTCGACCAGAAGATGCGCCTGTTCTTCCAACCGCTGGCTGACGGCCGTTCGTCGCTGGATCATATTCTCGATCGCATCGGCAAGCGCGGCGTCCTGTTCCTGCTCGGCAGCGGTGATAGCGGGTATGAACAGTCACTTGAACGGCTGGCCGAACAACACAGCAACCTGATCTTCCTGAATGGCTATGCCGAAGAACTCGGTAACTCGCTGTATCTCGCCGGCGATTTCTTTTTGATGCCCTCGAGTTTTGAACCCTGTGGAATCAGTCAAATGCTCGCCATGCGAGCCGGCCAACCCTGCATCGTGCACGGTGTCGGCGGGCTTCGCGACACGGTCGACGACAGCGTGACCGGTCTCGTATTCGACGGCAGCGACGGTCCGCTGCAACAGGCCGGCAACTTTGTCGCCAGCGTCGGTCGCGCTGTGGATATGCTCGACGAGCACCCGGACGGCTACAGGATCATGCAAGACCATGCGAAGGCACAGCGTTTCGACTGGGCCAGCTCGGCGAAAGCCTACATAGAGACCATGTATGAGTACGATATCCAAGGACATTAAGCGGCACACGGATGCCTTTGATGCGCTGGCGGCGGGAAAACACAGTGACCCGTTTTCCCTGCTGGGCGTGCATCGCTCCGGGAATCGCCGCGTCGTAAGGACCCTGCAACCACAGGCCGCGTCGGTCCGCCTCGTCAACAAAAACAACGAAACCCTGGCCGATATGGATCGCGTGCACGAGAGTGGGCTGTTCGTTGCCACGCTGCCCGCTCGCCAGCGCGGCTACCGTTTCGAGGTCACGCTACCCTCGGGCGACAGCTACATCACGGAAGACCCGTACCGCTTTGGCCAGACCCTGGGCGACCTCGATCTGTACCTGATGGGCGAAGGCTCCGACAAAGAGATCTACGACAAGCTGGGCGCGAAAGTCATCACGGTCGACGGCGTGGCGGGTACCCGCTTTGCCGTTTGGGCGCCGAACGCGTCACGCGTGTCTGTCATCGGTAACTTCAATGACTGGGACGGTCGACGCCACGTGATGCGCCTGCATCCGGCGAACGGCATCTGGGAGTTGTTTGTGCCCGGCGTCCAGTCCGGCGACCTCTACAAGTATGAATTGCTCGACGCGAATGGCGAACTGCTTCCGCTGCGCGCGGACCCTTACGGCAGTTACCACGAGCAACCGCCGGGTAATTCGTCGATCGTGTTCGACAGTGACTACAGCTGGCAGGACACCGACTGGATGGCATCGCGCTCATCGACGCCGAAGATGGACGGCCCGATCAGCATTTACGAGGTGCATCTGGGTTCCTGGCGCCGCAAGCCGGAAGACGGTAACCGCTACCTGACCTACCGCGAGCTGGCGGAAGAACTGGTCGACTATGTTGCCGATATGGGCTTCACCCACATCGAGCTTCTGCCGGTCTCCGAACACCCCTTCGACGGCTCCTGGGGCTACCAGCCGATCGGCATGTTTTCGCCGACGCATCGCTTTGGCAGCCCCGACGATTTCCGCTACTTCGTCGACCGCTGTCACCAACGCGGTCTCTCCGTGATCATCGACTGGGTGCCGGCACACTTTCCGCGTGACGAGCACGGCCTGCGCCGCTTTGACGGCACCGCGCTGTATGAACACGAGGACCCGCGCAAGGGCGAGCACGCCGACTGGGGTACGCTGATCTTCAACTTCGGTCGGCGAGAGATCGTCAACTACCTGCTCGGCAGCGCGCTGTACTGGATCCGCGAGTTTCATATCGACGGCATTCGCGTCGACGCTGTGGCCTCGATGCTCTACCTCGACTACTCCCGCGAAGACGGTGAATGGCTTCCCAACGAATTCGGCGGCAACGAAAACCTCGAGGCGGTGGAATTCCTGCGTGTCCTGAACCGCGAGGTTCATGCGCACGGCGCAACATCCTTCGCCGAAGAATCCACGGCCTGGCCAGGTGTCTCACGCCCGATCGAAACCGGCGGTCTGGGTTTCACCTACAAGTGGAACATGGGCTGGATGAACGACACCCTGGCCTATATGAGTGAAGACCCGGTGCACCGAAAGTACCACCACGACAAGATGACTTTCGGCCTGGTTTACGCATTCAACGAAAATTTTGTGCTGCCGCTGTCGCACGATGAAGTCGTGCATGGCAAGCGCTCGCTGATCGGTCGCATGCCGGGCGACGAGTGGCAACGCTTCGCCAACCTGCGCGCCTATTACGCCAGTATGTACGCGCATCCGGGCAAGAAGCTGTTGTTCATGGGATCCGAAATCGCGCAGTCCGATGAGTGGTCGCACGATCGCTCGCTGGACTGGCACCTGCTGCAGTTCGAGCTGCACGCCGGGGTTCAGCAGCTGTTGCGCGACCTCAACCATCTGTATCGGGACACGCCCGCCCTGCACGAGGTTGATTTCCGGGATGCAGGCTTCGAATGGATTGATTGGGGCGATCGCGACAACAGTATTTTGAGCTGGCTGCGACGTGATGCCAACGGCGGTTATGTGCTGTGCGTGTCCAACTTCACGCCGGTCGTCCGCGAAGGCTTCCGGCTGGGCGTTCCGGAGCACACCCAATACCGCGAGATCCTGAACACCGACAGCCAGTTTTACGGCGGCGGCAATGTCGGCAACTCGACACTACACTCAGCGTCCGACAGCGCGCACGGCAGGCCATTTTCCCTGTCGCTGACGCTGCCGCCGCTGGCGACACTGATTTTGAAACCGGAAGGCTAGACGGCCGACCAGGAGACTTTTATGTCCGCGAAAACCGAAAAGACCGCAGGCGTCGGCGATATCGAGCTGTTGCAGGCTCCCGAGTTGCCGATGACCACGGACGCGATTCTCAAGGATTTCACGCATTACTTCGGCCGCATGCTCGGCCGCCGCACGATCAAGACGACGTCGCCGTTCCTGTACCAATCCGTGGTTTA